>CAZNNJ010000416.1:0-5401 GCA_964574305.1 uncultured Rhodospirillales bacterium
TTCTTGACGCACACCCATGCCGGCGTTGACGCGCTACGGCAACGCTTTCGTGAGCATCATGTGAGTACCGCCAAGTACCATGTGGACACGATCGCCGGCTGGGCGTGGGGGTGGGTCAGAAAGTACCCAATTAACGCGGGCTATGGCGGTGATAGAGACATCGCAGAATGGAACGCTGTTTATAGTGCTTTCGCCAACTTGCTCTCAATGGATTACGTGCGGCAGGGGATTCTCAATTCCTATGCCGGCGTCATTATAGACGAGTACCAAGACTGCACCATTTCGATGCACCGCATGATCGTTCAGCTCAAGCGTATCCTTCCCTGTCGCGTTCTAGGCGACGAACTACAAGGTATTTTCGGCTTCGGGGAAAGCCTCGTTGATTGGCCTGCCGTAAAAGCAGAGTACGTCCAAGACCTTGGAGTCCTGGATACCCCGCATCGGTGGATCAAGGCCAACAACGACCAGCTCGGCTGGTGGCTGGTGGGCGCGCGACCTGATTTCCATCAAGATCGTGAGCCGAATTACGCCAGCTCTCCGATCGATCGCCGAGACATGCAGTACGGGGACCTCTGTTCGGAGCTCATCAAGTTCACGCACGCGAAGCGAGGACGCATCTGTATCATCGGGCCTAAGGCGCGTCCGCTTCCAGCGGGAGTCGAAACGGCACTCGTCAACCAGGGCTATCGGGTGCTGGAGCCGAATGAGCTTTCAGCACTGCAGAATGTGGTTGCCATGCTGGTCGGTGAATCCGGAAATGCTCGAAACACCGCGGCGATAGGCTTTATATTAAGGGCATATGGCGGTTTGCCCGAATCCGAGAAACAGTTCATCCGGAAAATTCTTACCGGCGCAAAGCAGGACCCGCGGCGACCCGATCGACGCGCGCTTTGGGAGCAATATCGCGAAGGCACAACGCCTGCGTTGCTTCACGACCTGCTTCATTACATCGATAAGTGTGAGAATGCGTCCGGCAAGCTGGCCGAATCTATAAGCGCCCTCAAATGTATTCTTGAGGCGCATCTGGCTACTAAAGCGGATATCAAATCGCTTTACGCCGACGAAATTGCAAAACGCAAATATCAAAGCCGCAGCAAAGTTTTTCGCTGTATCGGCAGCACATTGCTCGTGAAGGGGCTTGAGTTCGACCATGTCATCGTCGTGCGCAGCGCAGATTGGCGGCGAAGTTGGGGCGACCACCGGGATTTGTACGTCGCTCTAACGCGGGGCTCCAAAACCACTACGCTCTTAGAGTTGGCGACGTAACAGCGGCGGAACTCCAGTCGATGAAATCCTACGACGAGACCGGTTGCGCGCGAGCCGATGTGAACGACGCGGCGACGGATCCTCCGGCCATTCCCCGGATTCGGGTGTCATCTTCTGGCTTTGTTGTCCTCGAATGGCCGGAATCGAGAACATGCTTACAACGGGAATGGCTGAAAACTGCCAGAAGGGCTGGCGCACCCAACAAGATTCGAATTTGTAACCTTGCCTTCGGAGAGCGCCTATAGCTTCGAGCAGGAAGAGCGAGAAGTCGTCCCCTTGGCCACCTGCTGATCGGGCCATCTAGGTCGCGGTGTTGCTCCCTGGTATTCTATTCGTGCCCAAATGACCGGAGGTGCTAATGGATCAAACCTCGCCGACACGGGCGGATCGCCGCGACCTCGCCAACTTTGCTAAGTTATTGGTGGAACTCTGCGTGCGGAATAGCTCCTTGGAGGATCTTCACGCCGGTGTCGTTCCTGCCTCTATGACCGGCGATTACAGCGATGTGAAAGTGATCGGTCCCTACGGTGAGATTCCGTGGACTAAACTATCGCGGATTTCGAATGACGAGATGAAACGCCTCATGATCGAGATCGTCGACCGGGTCTACACGTTATTGAGCTATCCAGAGGAGCTTGCGGTGCTGTCGCCTAGCGCGCGTAAATGGAATCGTCCTCGCCTCGACCCGAAGCTCATGCGTACAGTTCGACGCCGCCGGAGTATCAGGAATGATGGGTAAACCCGGACTGGTTAGCTGCAAGGCGGTTCCGACCATGCCGCGCTGTCGAGGTGGAGTACGCCTATGTGCGAAGAACCACACTCTTCGACGCCCATTTTCCTGCACACGTTGTGCACATGGCGTCTTCTAAGTAACTGATATTATTATTTAATCCGTCCAATCCATCATGGGGGCTATACATAATTTATGTGTAGATGGCGCCATTTGGTGTAGCTTATCAAACGCTGCGGATTTTTCCTAACATACTGAAATAATTAAAGTTATTTCGCGCCTTGTGCGACCGGGCATTTGTCCGATGGCCCCACTCCCGATGCCTCTCTAGTGCACACGAACGGCCGAAACAGCGCCTCAGTGCACACATAGCGCACACGAATTTGCACACAACCGACCTAAGTCGTTGTTATTGTGGGGCAGTCTGTCCAATCAAAGGTTGGAGCGACGATTTCGCGGCTGTGCCAATAGCGAAAGTCTATGGCGACTTGAGCCCGTGCGCCGTCACGCGAGGACTGAGAGGCCGTTAAGCGCCAGGAGCGGGCCGTCGTTTGATAGGCCTCGGCGGGTTTGTTGTCCATGCGACGCAAAGGGTGCTGTCATCTGTGGATGGCCCCCGCTGTGCAAGGGTAAAGTTGATCTGATGCATTGATCTGTCGGGATGCGGTCATCTGTCCGGCCTCTCGGTGCGGCACAGCTGTCCGCGGGCCCTGATGGAGTCCGCGGGTCCGGTCCCTTTCAGTCCATCGAACTCGAAGCTCCGACAGCACCACGGGATGTCCGGTCCAGCGGCCGCGCTTAGATCGTCATCATCAGTTCTCTTGCACCCTTACAGTCCGGAGCGGCGGGTTTGGCCGCCGCGATCATGATCAGGCCGATACGGGCGCGCGATAGATATCGCCCCGCGCCAGTACGGCCCAGACGATTCGGGCGGTCTTGTTGGCCATAGCGACAGTGACGACGCGAGCGGGCCGCCGCTCGAGAAGGGACCGGATCCAGGGCGCGGCGCCGGCGGTTCCGGTGCGCGCTCGGCGGATGACCGAGGTGGCGCCCACAACGAGAAGTTTGCGCAAATAACCATCGCCCATCTTGGAGATGCGGCCGAGACGGTCCTTGCCGCCGGACGAGTTTTGCCGCGGGACCAGGCCTAGGAAGGCAGCGAACTCCCTGCCGGAGCGGAAGATGCTCGGATCGGTAACGGCGGCGGATAAAGCCGTGGCGGTGATAATCCCGACCCCAGGTATGGTTGCCAGTCGTTGGCTTGCCTGGTCGTGGCGGTGCCACGCCAGCAGACGTCGTTCAAGGGTGCGGATCTGAGTGGCCAGAGCGCCGAGCTGGTCGATCAGCGTCAACAGAACGGAGCGAGCCAGTTCGGGTAGAGACACTTCAGCCCGGCCGACCTGCTCAACGAGTTCAACCGCCCGCCTTGCGCCTTGAGGCGCGACAATCCCGAACTCAGCACAATGTCCGCGGATAGCGTTGATCAGCATCGTGCGCTGGCGCACCAGCAACTCGCGCGTCCGGTGCAGCACCATCACGCTTTGCCGCTCAGCGCTCTTGACCGGTACGAAGCGCATCGTCGGCCGGGTCACTGCCTCGCAGATTGCCTCAGCGTCCGCAGCATCGTTCTTTTGTCGGCGCAGGTAGGCCTTCACATAGGACGGCGGCATGAGCTTGACCTCATGTCCGAGCGCAGTGATCTCGCGCGCCCAGAAGTGGGCAGTGGCGCAGGCTTCCATGCCGACCAGGCAGGCCGGCAAACCCGCGAAGAACGTCAATATCTGCCCACGGCGCAACTTCTTCTTGATCACGACTGCGCCCAGGGCGTTAACACCATGGACCTGGAAAACCGACTTGGCCAGATCAACCCCGATCGTGACAGCATTCATGGTGGATGGCTCCTCTCCTGGTGGACGCTTCGACAACGGCCACCCTATGGCGCTTCGACGCCGAATGCAGGGGCCATCCACCCCATCAGTCCAATGCTAACTTCTCTCTGTTTTCCGTCGCGTTGCGGGGCCAGAAGTTCGGTTAT
Organism: uncultured Rhodospirillales bacterium; assembly: GCA_964574305.1. Classification (GTDB taxonomy): domain Bacteria; phylum Pseudomonadota; class Alphaproteobacteria; order BOG-932; family Roseiterribacteraceae; genus BOG-932. Next base: position 4,032 of record CAZNNJ010000416.1, read on the forward strand.
TGGGGACAGTTTCGTTTGAACGGCACGGATTCGACGCTAGCTATGAAACCATCCGCTGCTGGACGATAAAATTTCGTCCGGTGGCCGCGCGCAATTTGAAGCGGCGGCGACCGCTCTCCAGCGAGTGGTGGCGCCTTGACGAGATGGTCGTAAAAGTCTGCGGCCGGTACATGTATCTGTGGCGGGCGATGGACGACGAGGCGAGATTCTCGCCATGATCATTCAGTAAGCGCCCAGGCTCATGCTGCCTGGGCGGCAGCAACCGTCGTCTGAAATCGCTCATCCAGGCTGGATGTGCGCCGTCGTTGTTAACCTGACAGCGCTGTGGCAGACCATGGCCAATCTTCTCGCAGGCTTAGGCGGCCGATCCGGGGAGGCCGGTTACGGTCGGTGCACCGCGACTGTAGACAGGCGTGGTCGCGCGATGTTCCAGCGCCCAGTTGGCGATCTCGTCCTTACGGGCGAACCAGACGCCCGGCTTGCTCTTCGCATAGGTCAGGAAACGGTCGAGCACTCGAACCCGATTGGCGTGGCCTGATATGCGGTCATGCAGCGAGACGACCATCATCCTGCGGCGGTGCGCGCCTTCGTCGTAGAGCTGGTCGAATTCGTCCTTCAGTGCCTGTTCGTAGGCGGCGGGATTGTAGTTCTCGAACGGGTAGGAAACGATGTCGTTCATGTGGAATGTGTAGGGTACGGTGACGAAATCGCCACCCTTCAGCTTGACGATGAACGGCTCATCCATACTCGGTTCATCGATATGGTATTTGAAGCCAAGCGATTGAAGTATATCCAGCGTCCGCGGCGAGTTACGCATCCAATAGGCGTTCCAGCCGATCGGCTGCTGGCCGGTCACTTTGAGGACCGTTTCGACGCTGTCGGCGATGAACTTCCGCTCGGCCTCGGGATCGAGGAAATAGCTGTTCTGCCACGTGCGTCCATGGACAGCGGCCTCGTGGCCGCGCTTGACGATCTCACGGGCCAAGTCGGGGGCTTTCTCGACCGCCTGGCCGATCATGAACGAGCTCAATTTGACCTGGTGCTTGTCCATCAGGTCGAGAATGCGCGGCACCCCTTCATAAACGCCGTACTGAAAGAAGGCGTTGGTGGGCAGGTCGGGCAGGCCCTTTTCGATCGGATCGGGTATAACGCCGCCGGCGCCTGAGATCGGCTGACCGCCAGCTTCAAACATTAGTGAGAAGCTGACTGCAAGACGTGCATTGTTCGGCCAGAGGGGCTCCGTAGCCATCCGAGTCTCCTGTGCGTTTACGAGGAAGGGCAGAGTAGTTGCCGCGGCGCCGGCCAAGCCGCCATGAAGGAATGTGCGCCGGGTTAAGAGGCGAGTGTTTGTCATATGTAGAATATCCATA
>CAZNNJ010000417.1:0-4206 GCA_964574305.1 uncultured Rhodospirillales bacterium
CCAATGCGAACCTGCCAGCGCCAAACACAACGGCATCGGCCACCACGGCAATGACGAAGGCGCCGACATAGCCGGCGCCGCTATGGTATGCGGGTACAGCAATCGAGAGGCCGACAAAGACTGGAAGCGCATAGACTGCGAGCGTGAAGAGCAGCCAGGACAGGAAGCCCACACCGGCGATAACGACAAGAAGTCCAACAAGAGACATGAGGGGTCGCTCCATGACAAAAGGGTCAAAGGAGCGCCTCCACCATCCGCCACGGCGCCACTCAAATATATGAAGTGGCGCACAAAAATCCAGCGGAGCGATTTCATTTTCTCCACGTGGGCACTGGGTCGTTAATATGCGGAGCGACAACACCAAACCGCACCACGCAGAGTGTCGAAACATCGTGAAATCTGAAGACTTCAATCGCTTCTGTGCGTCACTGCCGGCGACGACGCACGTCGTGCAGTGGGGCGGATCGGACGTCTGGAAGGTTGGTGGAAAGGTGTTCGCGATCGGCGGCGGGACGGAGAGCGCACCCAGCTATACGTTCAAGGTCAGCGCCATCGCCTTCGAGGTTCTGAAGGACCAACCGGGCCTGCGACCGGCCCCATACCTCGCGTCCCGCGGTCTGCTTTGGATCCAGGATTATGCTGAGCCAGGCCTCCCCGACGACCAACTGAAAGAGCATTTGCGCCTGTCGCACACCCTGGTCACGCGGGGCCTGTCGAAGAAAAAGCGCGCCGAGTTCGGGCTCGACGCGCGCTAGATTGGCGCTCATTCAAAGCGCCAGACGGGGATTCCGAGGCGCTTCGCCTTATCGGCCAGGTTCTCCTGGATACCGGTACCGGGAAAGACCATGACCCCGATCGGCAGCACCTCGAGCATCACGTCGTTGCGCTTGAACGGCGCGGCGTTGGCATGGCGCGTCCAGTCGGGCTTGAACGCGACCTGCGGCACCTTGCGGTTATCCGCCCAGCAGGCGGCGATGCGCTCGGCGCCTTTCGGCGACCCGCCGTGCAGCAGCACCATGTCGGGATGCTTGGCGTGAACCTTGTCGAGCCGGTCCCAGATCAGGTGATGGTCGTTGCAGTCAGCGCCGCCGGTGAAGGCGACTTTCGGGCCAGCGGGATAGAGTACCGTGGTCTCGGCTTTCTGGCGGGCCGCGACGAATTCGCGGCTGTCGATCATCGATGAGGTGAGCATCCGGCGATTAACCATCGACCCGGCGCGCGGGCGCCAAGCGCTGCGCGTATGACGTTCGAACTGCTCGGCGGCCTGGTCGCGAAGCAGCTCCATGCAATCGCGTCGCTCGATCAGGGTCATGCCCTCGGCGGTGAGGCGCTCGAGCTCGACCGAGCGAATTTCCGAGCCATCCTGCTCCTTCTGGCTGCGCTGCTGGGCCAACTCGTTATTGTCGAGCTCGCGTTCGATCCGCTCGGCGGCGCGGTGGAACAGATTGGTCGCCGACCAGAGCAGATCCTCGAGATCGGGCTCGAGGCGGGTCTCGGCCAGCGCCGTCACGAGGGCTCCGAAGACCTCCGAGACGGCGCCAACCAGGTGCCCCGGCTCAGGTAAGGGCCTCGGATCCGGCTCGTCCTGGAACGGACGATAGCCGTAGAGCTGGAGCTCGGTCAGGACATGATCGGTGGGGGAAGAGGTGTGCGGCGGCTCGAATTCGCCATCATCGTGCTGCATCGTCATCGGCTGTCTCCGTCGGTCATGGTCGCGCCCGTCGCGGCCTTCATGGCGACGAAAACCGGCGGGCGGGACGGCACTGCACCGGGAGCAAGCGACCGGCCGGAGCGTAGCGGAGGATGCCGAGGGGACGGCTATTTTGCTTCGCGATGCAAAGGCGGCACTAGGCCGCCGGCGGAAAATAGCCGGCCGCCGGCATTGCGGTGACGGACCGTTCGCCGCCACAGTCGCCCTCTCCAGAAGGCCGTGGGCGCGCTCTCGCCGACGATTAAGACGCGGACCGATGCAATACGAAGGCGCCTCGGGCCCCGCCATCTGCCCCTCCCGGCTAGTTCGAAAGAACCAGAAAACGCGGCACGTCCTCCGGTGCCAGTTGGAGCTGGACATGCGCTGCGAGAGCCTGGGCATCGACCTTGCGCAGGTCTTCGTTGAAGTCGCCGCGCTGGGGTGTGAGGGCAATCGCCTCGACACCATCGACGCTTGCACGCTCGGTCAGTGCGGCAACCGCACCGTCGCCAGCGGGATCGGCATCGCGCGCGATATAGAGACGGCGCAGTCCTGCCGGCAGGAGGATGGCTCCGAGATGAGCGGCGGACAGGGCCGCGGCCATGGGCATTGTTGGCATGACGACACGCAGCGACAGCATGGTCTCGATGCCCTCGCCCGCCACCATGACGTCAGTCGCCACACCGAAGCGGACCGCGTTGCCGAGAAGATCGCCGAGCGCACGGCGCGGCGTTTCGATCGGCGCCTTGTCGAGACCGGACCGATCGAGCCAGGTGCGATGGGCCCCGGTCACAAGTCCTCGCAGGTCCGTCACAGCGGCAATCATCGCGGGCCAGCTCTCGGTCGGGCCTTTGTCCGGCCTGTAGTAACAGCGCGGATGAAACCGCAGGCTATCCAGGTCCGGCAGGAGCGGGATGCCACGTTCGCCCAGATAGATCTCGACGAGAGTCCCAGCGATCGGGCGCGCCATCGCGACCAGGCGCCGGGCCGCTTCAACCTTATCCGCCGACGGGACCAAGGAACGCGGCGCGGTGCGTGAAACGCCCTCCCTCGGGGGCAAAGCAAGAAAGCGGCGGACCTCGTCTGCAGTCTCGCCGAATCCGCTAAGGGCGCAGCGAGCAGCGATGAGATCGAGGAGGTCGCCATGTTCGCCGGTTGCGGCGTCGGTCCATTTGCCGGCGGCGCGGCGTCCCGCTTCGGGACCGACGAGGCGTACATAAAGGCTGCGCCCCGGATCGTTGGCGACGCTGCCAACGACCCAATACCCTCCCGAACGGCGACCGTTCGGGAGGTAATGACGGCACACGGCCTCGGCGTCGCGTGCGAGACGACGGGCCAGCGCAGACGCGATACTGGCCATCACGCAGCCTCCCGCTCGCCGATCCGCGCGACCGGATACTGGTCGAGGATCTTCCCCAGCACCCCCACCCCGCCGCCATCCGTGGGCACGAACATCCGGAGCTTCCAGGAGATGATCTCCGAGAACAGCCCATACGCGCGCAGCCGGTCACGCATGGTGTCGGTGAATCCCGATAGCTCGATCCGGTTCGCCCCCATTACCCTGGAGCGGCGGAGCTGCAGGCCTTCGGAGAGGTCCAGGATCGTGCGGCCCTCCAGAAGAGCGCTATGCGCTGCCTCTGCGCTCAACATTGTCGATCCCGTTTCCACCGCGCCCGCGACCCAGGCGGGCGAGACCTTGCGGCCGATGATGCGCTCGCCGGCATCGGTCTGGAGCCTATACACGCGCGTCGATTCCTTCGGCAGTCGTTTCCAGATAGGCAGCAGCAGGCCAGCCACGACATGGATCGTGCTGTCGGTGAATTCCGGCACGGCATCGACCTCGGCCTGCCAGATCGCGGCGAACGTCTCACGATCGGCTTCCACCCAATGGCTGTCGGCCATCGTCTTGAGCGGGACGTTCGGTGCTTCCATGGGCCGCAATAGCCGCACGCGGCGCTCGACATCGCCATCGTCGAGGATGACGCTGACCGTTGGAATCTGGACGGCGGCCCGGCCCGATCGCTCGTTGACGAGCAGGATCGCGCGCGGGTCGGACAGATGATCCAGCGCCTCAGGGAGCGTCATCGGCCTGTTGCGCTGCCGTTGCTGAATCGTCAGCAGCCGGGTTTCCGCCCCGGTTGCGGGATGAGTGTAAATCGACTGCCGGCCGGTGACGGTGAAGCTCTCCGCAGCCAGGGTTTCCAACCCTACATCGTAGGTCCCGGAAGCAATGGCGCCCTCGATCCGCGCCGTCAGGAGCTGCTCGAACGCTGAAAACAGGATGTTCTGCAGCTCGATGGTCAGCGCCAGTAGGCGATTCAAAAAGGTGGTGATCGGCGGCAGGTCGTCCTTGATGCCGTTGGCATCCATGAGTTTCAGGCCGGTCGCGTCCTCGAACCTCTCAAGCGAGCACCCCTCCACTTTGCCACGAACCAGCAGATGATAGAGCTGGCGCAGTGCGTCACGCCCGGTTTGACTTTCGAGGTTCTCCCCGGGTCGGAACAGGCCCTGCCCGC
>CAZNNJ010000417.1:4216-5377 GCA_964574305.1 uncultured Rhodospirillales bacterium
AAGAGTTTTCAGCCCCTGTTTGGTTTCGAATGCCTGACGTGACAAGCCTTCGCCCTTGCCCGCGACGATCAGGAGATAGAGCCGCCGCAACGCGTCGCGTGCATACTGGCTTTCGAGATTGTCCTCCGGCCGGAACAGTCCCTGCCCGCCCGTCTGGCGCTGGCCGCGGGTAATGGCGCCCAGCGTGTCCAGGCGTCGGGCGATGGTCGACAGGAAACGTTTCTCAGCCTTCACATTGGTCGCGATCGGCCTGAACAGAGGCGGCTGCAGCTGGTTCGTCCTGTTGGTGCGGCCGAGCCCCTGAATCGCGGCATCGGCTTTCCAGCCCGGTTCAAGGAGATAGTGGACGCGCAGCCGCCGATTTCTGGCGGACAATTCGGCATGGTAGGAGCGGCCGGTGCCACCGGCATCCGAGAAGACAAGGATGCGTTTGACGTCGTCCATGAAGGCGGAGGTTTCGCCGAGATTGGCGGAACCGGCGCGGTTCTCGACGCGAAGCCTGTCGCCCTGGCGGACCACGCGGCGCGACCGTCCAGTGACCTCAGCCACCTGCTCGGTGCCGAAGCGCTGCACGATCTGGTCGAGCGCGCCCGGCACGGGCGGTTGCGAAGCGAGGCGCTCGATCAGGGCATCGCGCCGGGCGACAGCATCCCGGCATTCGACGGGTTGGCCGTCGCGCATGACGGGCCTCGAGCAGAGATTGCCGTCAGCATCCGTGAAGGGTTCGTAGAGTTGGACAGGGAAGGAATGGGCCAGATAGTCGAGCACATACTCCCGCGGCGTGATGTCGACCTGGACGTCGCCCCACTCCTCGGTCGGGATCTCGGCGAGCCGGCGCTCCACCAGCGCCTCGCCCGTGGAGACGATCTGGATGACGGCGGCGTGCCCGAGCGCAAGATCGCGCTCCACGGCGGCGATCAGGGTCGGCGTCTTCATCGCCGTGATCAGATGATTGAAGAAGCGCTGCTTGGCGCTCTCGAAGGCCGAGCGCGCGGCCGACTTGGCCTGGCTGTTGAGCGTGCCGCTCTCGCCAGTGACGTTGGCGGCCTGCAGCGCCGCATTGAGATTGTTATGGATGACCTGGAAGGCGCCCGCATAGGCATCGTAGATGCGGGCCTGCTTGTCCGAGAGCTGGTGCTCGACGAGCTCGTACTCGATGCC
>CAZNNJ010000418.1:0-5364 GCA_964574305.1 uncultured Rhodospirillales bacterium
GAACTACGGCCATGCGCTACAGGCAGCCGGGCGCACTGAGGATGCAATTACCGTCTGTCGGAGAGTCGTCAAACATCACCCTAACGACGCCGCCAATTGGGGGAGCCTTGGGCACTTTCAGTTTGTCGCCCAACACTTTGGCGACGCGGAAGCGAGTTTTCAGCACAGTCTCCATCTCAACCCAAACCAGCCTGATCTTCTATTTGCGTGGGCCGCGGCCGATCAGCCCGCTGGTACTCGGAACCCAAACGTCGGGCCTGCCCAACATGCCGCCAAACGTGGCGGCGACCCATTTCAACAATCCCAACGCCGACATGAACCAGGACCAGCTGCTGAAATCGGCCGCTGCCTATGAGGTGACGCAGGACGCCGGGAAGACCTATCTCTATTCCAGCGCCGGCTATCAGTTGCTGGCGATGGCGGTCGCCGACGGGGAGCACACCGATTTCGAGACGGTGCTGAAATCGCGCATCTTCGGCCCGCTGAAGATGACCAACACCCATATCGCCCCCTCGCTCGACGAGAAGGACCGTGCGTCCGCCGGCTATGACTCGCACCTGCAGCCGGTGCCGCATGAGCGGCTGCCGACCTTGCTGGGGTCGGGCGGGGCGCGCTCCACCGCCAACGACCTGTTGAACTTCATCTCGGCCAATATCGGCCTCACCCCGTCGCCGCTGGCGCCGGCGATGGCGGACATGCTGAAGGTCCAGCGCCAGAGCCAGTATCTGGAGCTGAAGGCCGCGCTCGGCTGGCATGTCGCGACCGTGCGCAATGTCGAGATGGTGTGGGAAAACGGCCAGACCGCCGGCTATCGCGCCTTCATCGGCTTCGTGCCCAAGAAGCGGATCGGCGTCGTCGTGCTGGCCAATTCGGCCAACACGATCGACGATATCGGCGCACATATCCTGAACCCGGACTCGCCCCTGCGGCCGCTGCACCGCGAAGCTGAGATCAAGCCCGCCCAGTTGGACAACTATATCGGCCATTACGAGGTCAACGACAATTTCGCGCTCAATGTCACGCGCGACGGCAACAAGCTGTATGTCCAGGGGACCGGCCAGCCGCGCGCCGAGCTCTATTTCATGGGCGACGACCAATTCTTCCTGCGCGTGGCCAACGGCACGGTGATCTTCCAGACCGACGGCAGCGGCCGGGCGCGCAGCCTGTCGCTGACCCAGGACGGCCAGACCGTCCCGGCGCAGCTGGTTCAGTAGAGGAAGGTCAGCGCTTCCGACCCCGGCGCCGGGCGGCGATCAGGGCTGAGAAACCGGCGCCGAACAGCGCGATCGACGAGGGCTCGGGCGTGTTGGTGGGGGCGGTATAGGGCGTGTAGCCAAGGGTGGTGATGTTATAGCCGCCGCCCGACTGGTTCACCGTATAGGACGTGCCGGCATTTTTGACGCCGGCGATCAGCGCGCCGGTCAGGCTGCCGCCGCCGCCGAGATTGACGTTGCGCTGCGGCGCCAGGATCGTGCCGATGATCGAGGTCGACGTGTTGCCCGTCAGGTTCACGGTCGTCCCGGTGCCCTCGATGTTGAAGATGATGTCGTCGCCCGACGCGCCGTTGATGCCTTTGATCACCGCGCCGTTGGTGAGCGAAAAGGCGCCGGTCACGTTGATGATGAACTTGGCGTTGGTATAGCCATTGTCGTCGAAGGTAATCGTGCCGTTGGTGAGGCTGAGAGCGCTGATATTCAGCACGTTCTCGCTGGCATTCTGCACTGCCTTGATCACCATCGAGCTGCCGTTCAGGCTGATCGAGCCGCCCTGATTGGTCATGCCCGCCGTGCCGGTCAGCGCCCCGGCAGAGGTCGAGGCCGAGTTGGCGGCCGCGTCGATCGTGCTCATCGACTGGGTGATGATGCCGCCCGATATCGAGTACGAGCCGCCGCCGCTGCTGGTGACGCTGCTGTCGACATAGGCCGTTCCGGCGACCGCGAGATTGCCCGACAGATTGACCTTGTCGCTGGCGCTGAGACCGATATTGCCGGCCACATTAAGCCCGTTGACCGTCAGCGTCTCGTTGTTGCCCAGCAGCACGCCATAGTTCGCCGCAGTGCCCAGCGTGATGGCGGCCGCGCGTGCGCCGGGCGCGCCCATCGGCAGGCCGGCAGCCAAAATGCCCGCCAGTATCAGGGCACGGACAAGCCGGACCTTGATCCGGGACGAAGACAGAAAACTCACCATGGCCACACACTGTGCAAAAACCACGCCATATTAGCAAGTTATTGCGGCGCATGGATTCCCAAGCGCTGTCGATCCCGCGCTGTCAAATAACCCGACAATATCGGGGCGCCGCCTCCACCCTTTTCTATGTCGGCTCGGCCGCACGCCTGATAGAATGGCCCTGGTTCGTGTCGACCGGGGCTCGCTATTGAAAGCTGGCCGCTCCATATGACAGAAATCACGCTCGGCCGGGCTTGGAGGCGGCGCTAGTGAGTACTGACGAATTCATTCGCATCGGCGACGCCGCGCGTCTGCTGGCCTTTCACCTGGGCCAGCGGTTCGCGTCGAACGGGCATGCCCATCTGGGCACCGCCCGCGACAAGCTGCTGAACGCCGCCAAGGACGGTGAATTCCCGATCGTCGCCGGTACCGAATCCTGGTCGGTCGCGGCCTCCTTCGCGCTGCCCGCCGAATGCGTGCATGGCCTCAGTGCCGACAATATCAACTGGGACGACAGCATCTTCGACGCCTCGTCCGACGCCCCCGTCGCCGCCACCGCCGCGATCCAGCAGCTCCATTCCAGCCCGGCGGTGCTGTGGGTGCCGATGGCCCCCTTCACCGGCGGCTTCGGCATCGACGCCGCCACGGTCGGCCGGTGGAACCGCCGCTGAGTCAGCGCCCGATTTTCTTACCAAAAACGCAAGCGAATCATCCGGCCGCGCCGTTGCGCGCGGCGCCGGTTTCATGCACCTTTCATGAACCATGAACCATATCGAACCCGGCATCTTCGTTCGCCATGATCCGCTGGCTGAGCCGGTTCCGGTGGTGTTCGACAGCCCGCACAGCGGCACCGTCTATCCCGCCGATTTCGCCTATGCCTGCCCGTCCCGGCTGCTGCGCCAGGCCGAGGACGCGCATGTCGACGTGCTGTTCGGCGCCGCGCCCGAGGCGGGGGCGACGCTGATCGCCGCCCTGTTCCCGCGCAGCTATATCGACGTCAATCGCGGGGTTGAGGATATCGACCAGCAGCTGCTGGATCAGCCCTGGCCCGGCCCGGTCTCGGCCAGCGACCGGGCGCGCGTCGGCATGGGGCTGGTGCGCCGTATCTGCCGGCCTGGTCTGTCGATGTATGACCGCAAGCTGACCGTGACCGAGATTCGCCACCGGATCGAGCGTTATTACCGCCCCTATCATCGCGCCGTCGCCGAGGCGATCGACGATGCCGCCGCTCGCTTCGGCGCGGTCTGGCATGTGAACTGCCATTCGATGCCGTCCTCACGCGGCCCGCGCGTGCCGGTCGGCGGCTGGGAACGGGCGGATTTCGTGCTGGGCGACCGCGACGGCACCACCTGCGGCGCCGGCTTCCGTCGCTTGGTCCAGGGCACGCTGGAGCGGCTGGGCTATGACGTTCGGATCAACGATCCCTATAAGGGCGTCGAGCTCGTCCGCCGCTTCGGCCAGCCCAGTCTGGGGCGCCATTCGCTTCAGATCGAGGTCAACCGCCGCCTCTATATGAACGAGGAGACGCTGGTGCCGAGCGACGGTTTCGCCCAGCTGAAGCGCGATCTCGACATTTTGGTGGCCGACATCGCGGCCTATGCCCGCGACCAGATCACCGCCGCAGCCGCCGACTAGCCAAAGACGGCCGGCCAGGCTTCTTTCAGCGCCGCATCCAGATCGTCCATCGTCGCGTCGACGCCCAGCGCGTTCAGCGAGGTCACGCCGTGCTCGCGGATGCCGCAGGGGACGATGCCGGCATAGTGGCTGAGGTCGGGCTTGAGGTTGATCGCGGCGCCATGGAAGGTGATCCAGTGGCGCACGCGCACGCCGATGGCGGCGATCTTGGCCTCGGTGCCTGGCAGGCCGCCATGGCGTTCCATCGCTACCCAGAGCCCCACCCGTCCCTCGCGCCGCTCGGCGGTGATGCCGAACGTGGCGAGCGCGGCCATGATCCATTCCTCCAGCCCGGCGACATAGGCGCGAATGTCGGGGCTGCGGCGCTTCAGGTCCAGCATGACATAAGCCACACGCTGCCCCGGCCCATGATAGGTCAGCTGCCCGCCGCGGCCGGTTTCGTAGACAGGGAAGCGCGCCTCCAGCAGGTCGGACGGTTTGGCGCTGGTGCCGGCGGTATAGAGCGGCGGATGCTCGACCAGCCAGACCTGCTCGCCCTCGGCGCCGGCCTGGATCGCGGCCACCCGCGCCTCCATCGCCGCCACTGCGTCGGGGTAGGGCAGGAGGCCGGGGGCGGTGCTCCATTCGACCGGGCTGTGCGGGCCGTTCGGCGCCAGAATCGTCACTTTCTCGGGGTCCATCGTCAGGGCTGCGGCGGTGTGCCTATTGCGTTGCAATAGCAGATGGTGTTTGACGGGCCGAGGGGCCAGTGCAGTTTTCATCTGTTGTTTCCGCTGTTCCTTAGGCCCTGCCTGGAATGCGACGATGCAATCGGATGCCGCTCTTCCCCCGCGCGACAACGCACCCCGGCTGGCGCTCGGCTGGTGGGGAACGCTCATGGCGTCTGCCGCGCTGATCGGCGACGAGGGGCCGGCCGGGCGCCTGCTGCGCGTTCTTCTGCCTGTCGCGGCGCTGACCGTCGGCATCTCCGGCCCGGCGATCTATGCGGCGCACAGGCTGGGTTATGTTGGCATCGCCGAGGGCGTGGCCCTGTTCGGTGCGATCGCCGTGCTCCTGGTGTTCTGGGCGGCACTGCGCTCTGCCTGGCTGCTCAATGCCGAGCATGTCGCGCTCGCGCGGCTGAAGGGCGAGGTTCAGAGCCAGGCCCTGCACGACCCCGAGACCGGTCTCGCCAATCGCGGCTTCTTCATGGACCAGCTGGCCCGCCGCGCCGCCCTGGCCGACCGGCGGACAAGCACCCCGTTCGCGGTCTGCAGCCTCGAGCTCGACGGCATCGGCGAGGATGCCGGCGGCCCGATCCTGGTCAAGGCGGCGGATGTCATCCGCGACTGCGTGCGGGCCAGCGACCTGGTCGCCCGGCTGGACGGCAACAAGTTCGGCATCCTGCTGGAGGAGATCGCCGACGCCCGCGATATCGACCTGCTGGCCCAGCGCATCGTGTCCTCGGTGCCGCGGGCGCTCGGGGAGCCGGCGATGGGGGCGCCGCCGGGCCCCGTCACGATCGGGCTGGGCAGGAAGGGGGCGGGGCAGGGCGGGCCGGGCGAAATGCCGCGCGGGCACGAC
>CAZNNJ010000419.1:0-5360 GCA_964574305.1 uncultured Rhodospirillales bacterium
GGGGTTGGAAAGCACTTCCTGCGGCGCGACCTTCCTGGGACGGCAGGATGTAACCGCCCTGCCCCCGGCCGAGCGCTCGGTCGCCATGGTTTTCCAGAACTATGCGCTCTATCCGCACATGACGGTGGCCGAGAATATCGGTTTCAGCCTGCGCCTGGCGGGCGTCGACAAGGCAACCCGGCGCGCCAAGGTCGAAGAGGCGGCCAGGATCCTGCGCATCGAGACCCTGCTGGAGCGCAAGCCGCAGGCTTTGTCGGGCGGGCAAAGGCAGCGGGTCGCCATCGGGCGGGCGATCGTCAAGCATCCGCGCCTGTTCCTGTTCGACGAGCCCCTGTCGAACCTGGACGCCGAGCTTAGAACGCAGATGCGGGTCGAGCTGGCCAAGCTCCATCGCACGATGAAGGCGACGATGATCTATGTCACCCACGACCAGACGGAGGCGATGACGATGGCCGACCGGATCGTCGTGCTGCGCGGCGGCCATATCGAGCAGGTGGGCAAGCCCGTGGACCTCTACAGCAACCCGGACAGCTGCTTCGTCGCCAGCTTCATCGGCTCACCCAAGATCAACCTGTTCGAGATCCAGGACGGCCGCGCGCACGAGCTCGCGGCTACGCCGTTCCCCGGCGTGCTGCCGCCCGGGGCGCGGACGATCGGCGTCCGGCCGGAGCATGTTCGCCATGCGCCCCACGGGTTTTCCTTCGCCGGAACCGTCGAAATCGTCGAGCGCCTGGGCCACGCCTCGTACCTTTATGTGCGAATGCCCGGCGGACTGCTCGTCACGATCCTCGAACGCGGGCCTCAGCCGGTCGGCGTGGGTGACGCCATCACATTCGAGCTGCCGCAGGAACACATATTGATGTTCGGCACGGACGGCCAACGCGTCCGCCTGGCCCGCGCGGCTTAATTCAAAGGCGGGGCGGGGTTCGACGGTGCGATCGCCAGCTCTTCCGGGCAATGGTCGACTGGCAGGGCCGTGGGCCGGACCAGCCCCAAGGTGCGTTCGTGATCGAACGTCCGCTGAACCTTTTCAAGCATCTCCATCGGGGTCTCCTGGTCCAGCCAGACCGCCTCGACGTCGGTGACGAAGATGTCCTTGGTGTTGGGCGGCAGGAAGGTGCCGGTCCGATAGCCGTAGTTTCCCTCGGCAACGGCCCGGGCGACCATGCCCATCGTCTTGTAGAACAGCCGGCCGGTGGCGTCGGCGTCGGGATCGTCGGGGAAGTCCTTCAAGGGCGGCGTCCAATAGCCCGGCCAATCCTTCGCGACCTGCGTGATGAAGCGCGGCGACAGCATCATGTCGAGCACCATGGCCGCGCCCTCCTTCACCTGCGAACGGGCGTTGATCGAGTAGGTGAAGGCCGTCCCCAGATCGAAGAAGGGATAGGGCGCGTTGGCGCTCAATCGCGGGATGGGGGCAAAGCCGATATTGTCGGCGTCCGCCCCGGCGAAATATTTCGGCGCCCACTGGAACAGGATCGTCGGCGCATAGAAGAACGGCGACCGGCCCTGCTTGAGCAGCAGCAGGGAGATGTCGAAGTCCAGCGCGAAATAGTCGTTGTTGCCGAGGAAGCCGCTGCGGTACCAGCGCTTCAGTTCCTCCATCGACTGGACGACCCGGGGGGATGTCCAGCGACTGCGGCCTGCGACGAGGCACGCCATATCCTGTGGCCCGACGAACTGGTTCAGGAAGATCGTCGAATAGTTCTCGTTGACCGGCTGCCACAGCCGGTTGCCGGTCACCGACGCGTAGAGGCCGGCCGCCTGGGCCTGCCTCATCGTATCCTCGGCCTCAGCCATCGTCGTCGGGACGGACCAGCCATGCTGCTTCAGCACGGCCTTGTTGTAGAACAGGCCGTCGACTTCCTGAGAGAGCGGCAGGCAGTAGAGATGGCCCTGGAGGCTGCAGCTGGCCATCAGCGGCCCGGCGAGCCGATCGTTCCAGCCGAGCGTCCTGGCATAGTCGTCCATGGGCGCGAGCTTGCCGGCGCGCGCCAGGGTCAGAACGTCGGACGGACCGGACGTGTAGATGAGATCCGGTCCGCCGCCGCCGATCGCCGACACGCGGACATCGTTGTCGACCGATCGCCGGTATTCGATGACCAGCGTGTACCTGTCCTGGGACGCGTTGAACGGCTTCACCAGGGCGTCCTCCAGCGCGCGCCGATAGCTGGGCGTCGCCCCCCAGAACCACATGGTGACGGGCTCGCGCGCGAACGCCGCGCCCCAGGGAAAGGCGAGCGCGACCATCAGGCCCGCAACGGCCGCGCGCCACATGTCAGGCCGCCCGCACTTCGAAGCCGAGCGCGGGAATGGTCCCCTCCTCGATGAAGAATCCGGCCCCTCCGGACACGTATTCCGCGTCGGCGGCTTCGACCAGGGTCCTGCCGTCGACTGAGAACGCGATGCGGTCGCCGACGACCTTCACCTCGAACTTCAGCTTGCTGTTTTCGGCGTAGGCGAACGGCGCCTCGGCCAGAACAGTGACATGCTCGTCGCGCCGCTTGACGATCTTGGCGACCTGATCCTCCACGATCCCGGCATAATAGCGCCGGTGGCCGCGGGCCCGGCCCACCAGGCCGGCGGCCTTGTGCAGGTCCATGGTGAGGCGGGAGGACACGGTATAGTCGACCCAGTCCCGCCCGCCTGTCGTGGCCAGGCCGTTCAGGCCCGGGTGAGAGAGGCTGAAGGTCGAGCCGACGTCCGGGGCGAAATGGCGCGCCGAGCTGACGAAGGATTTCACCCAGAAGGACGAAGTGTCGAACGGCGTGATGTTGGGCGACAGATCGTAGATGCCGCCCATCACGAAGGCTTCCGGCGCGCCCGACCAGTCCATCTCCAGGAGGGCGACCGAACCGCTCAGGCGCTTTTCGGACGACAGCGCGATGCCGATGCGATGGATCGGCAGGCCGCCGGTCCTCGGCACCTTCCAGGTGAGGGCGTTGTCGCCCGTCCTCAGATGGATCAGCGCACCCGGCACCTTGACCAGGTTCCCGTCGCCGTCGAAGTGGATGATGAAGAAGCGCAGGTCGGGCGCCGCGTCTCCCAGAACGCGCAGCCGCGCCTTGACGGTCTGCGTCTCGTAGACCGACGGGCTGGCCAGCACTTCGAAATAGCTGGTTTCCTTGGCCGCCTTGGGCTTGGGATCGATGAAGGTCGGCACCGACACCGAGCCGGTGATGCCGCGCGCCAGGCCTTCGTAACGCAGCGTAAGGCCGCTGTCCGCGCCGCTGTCCCCGCGGCGGTCATTAAGGTTGCCGACGGCCTTGATCGCCTGCGGCCCCTCATGCAGGGGGCAGAGCTGCCAGCCTTGCACGGAGCCCGGGAATTCGAAGGCGAAGCGCGCCTTGGGCGGCTGATAGTCGCCGCCCTGCAGGGCCGCGGCGGTCCGCAGCACGCGGCGGGTCTCGATCACCGCGTCGGACAGGCATTCGCCGCCATCCGCGCCCACCACATACATCAGGTCCGCGACCGGCCCACGGAAGTCGGGGCCTTCGGCGAACGCCTTCATGCCCAGGCGGATGCCGTTCAGGCAGGCCAGGTTGCCGGCATTGCAGTCGGTGTCCCAGCCGGAGGAGACGGCGATCATCAGGCCCCGCTGAAGGTCGTCGCCGCCGAGGATGAAGGAGGCCAGGACCAGCGCATGGTTGGGCACCATGGGACAGCAGCCCGGATAGTGGCCGTAGCTGTGATTGCGCTCGAGCCATTCGCGGACCGTGCGCCAGTCATTGGCCTTGGCGCATTGCTCGCGGACGTCGCCGACCACGCGGCACAGCTCCGCGCTGCGCGAGAAGCTGGTGCCGAGATCCAGCAGCTTGTCGATGTCGGATTCCACGAACGCCTGGGCCTCCATCGCGGCCAGCAGCACGGCCGCCTCCACGGCGATGCCGTCGTGGGACACTGTGGAGGCGTGGCGCGCCATGGCCGCGGCCCGCTCCGGGTCGCCGGGATTGGCCAGCGCCCAGGTGTCGATGAAGATTTCCGATCCGATCGCCTCGGCCATGGCACGGCTGTTGAGCCTGGCCGAACCGCTTTCGGGCGCGTGGATGCCGGCCTTCAAGCGCAGATATGCGGTATGCTCCGTCGACCGGCCGAGGCCGCCCCACCACAGCACCGTCTTGTCCTCGACGATATAGTTCAGCCAGGTGTCGCCGATGGCCTTTGCCGAGATGTCCTTCGGGAAGCCGTTATCCTCGAGCGCCCGGTAGAACAGGAAGGTTCCGGAGATGTCGTCGTCGGGCACGATCAGCGGCCAGCCGACCTGGTCGGCGACGTAATATTCGATCTCATCGAACCGGTTGCGGATGGCGTCGTACGACCAGCCCTCGACCGCCCGGCCGAGATAGACGCCGCAGAGCTTGCCGACGACGCCGGCATAGGTCTTCTCCGCGAATATCTCGCTTTGGCTTCGCGCTGCCCGCACGTCACGCGTTGAATAGCTCATCCTTTGACTGCTCCCGAGGTTATGCCATCGACAATGAACCGCCGTGTCGCGAGGAACACGAGCAGGATGGGCACGATGACGATGAGGCCGCCCGCCATGAGCAGGCCCTGATCGTCCGAGATCGAGCCGTTCATGGCGAGATAGCCCAAGGTCATCGTGAAGTTCCGCTCGCCTTGCTGGAAGGTCGAGGTGATGAGGTATTCGTTCCACACGGCGAGGCAGACGATGGCCCCCACCGTCGCCAGGCCGGGCCGCATGAGCGGGAACACGATGTGCCAGAACACCTGGAAGGGGCTGGCCCCGTCCAGGATCGCCGCGTCGTCGAGCTCCACCGGGATGCTGAGGATGTAGGTCCGCAGCAGAAAGAGCGACAGCGGCAGGTTGATCGCCGCCAGGATGACCGCGGTGCCGAACACGTTCCCGAGCAGATGGAGCTTGGCGAACACGAAATAGAGCGGAAACAGGAACAGCTGGATCGGCACGGTGATCGAGCACAGGAAGTAGAGCGCGACCGAGCGCCACAGCCTGGAGGGGCTTCTGGCGAGCGGGTAGGCGGCCATCGACGCGGTGACGAGCACGATCAGCACCGTCGTGCCGCAGAGGAGCATGCTGTTGATGAGGCCGGTGGCAAAATGGCCTTCGGACCACGCCGCCGTGAAGTTGTGCAGGTAGAGATGCGTCGGCGGGGCGATCGGGTTGGCCATGCCCATCACCGGGCTGTGGTCGAAATGGGCGTGGGCGCGCCGCCGGCGTTGGCCGACTCGGCGAAGCCCTGGTAGGTGCGGCGCCGGCCCGGGCCGTCGAGCTCGCGCGCCGCCGCCTCGAGCAGCTCGGCGGCCCGTTCGATGGCGGCGTGGGGAGCGTCGGTGGTGGCCATCCGGCCACCCACCATCCCGGTGTTGCACAATCTCAATGC
>CAZNNJ010000420.1:0-2327 GCA_964574305.1 uncultured Rhodospirillales bacterium
GTCCTCGTCACATCCAACGCCTAAAAGATCGTCCGCTGGCGCGAGTTGAAACCAACGAACTCTTTTCGAATGGTCCATACATCCTCACTTTTTTAAACATATATAGAACATTTATAGAATTCCGTCAAGCGTCTGTGTATGGCCCCACTGACTTCGTCGCCACGCTCCGCCGGTCGATCGGCGATCTTTTTGTGGAATCCGGTTTCCCACGTGGACAACGGCCCCCAAGGCTTTATTGAATAGCCTCGCATTCAATGCGGCCTCTGACAGCCGGTCCGACGGGGAACGACATGACCAAATTCACGCCTCAGATCTCGATCCATATCCTCAATTTCGCGCCTGAGGGGCATACCGCCGGCTGGAACCACCTGTTCGATCTGGCGAAGGCCGCAGACAGGGCCGGAATCGACCGGGTGATGGTGTCGGACCATGTCGTGTACGGCGAGGAGCTGGAGGAATATGCCAAGCCCGAGGTCGGTGGCCGCGCCGGCGGCAAGCAGCCGACCGGGCCGGACGGGCATTGGCTGGAGCCGCTGACCACGCTGTCGGTCATCGCCGGCATGACCACGCGGGTCAGGCTCGGCACTCAGATACTGCTCGCCGCTCTGCGCCGTCCGGTGATCCTGGCCAAGAGCGCGGCCACTCTGGACGTGCTGTCGGGCGGCCGCCTCGATCTCGGCATCGGCGTCGGCTGGCAGAAGGCGGAGTACGATGCGGCGGGCCTGCCGTTCGAGAAGCGCGGCCGCCTGCTCGATCACAGCCTTGAGGTCTGCCAGACGCTGTGGACCGAAACCCGGGCCTCCTATGCCTCGCCCGAACTCACTTTCGACCGTATCCATCAGATGCCGAAGCCGCTGCAGCCGGGCGGCGTGCCGATCTGGGTCTCGGGCACCATCCGCGACACGACCGTCCGCCGCCTGGTCCGCTTCGGCCAGCGCTGGATCCCGTGGGGCAAGGATGACGGCGATATGGCCGAATCGATCCCGAAGATGAAGGACGCCATCGCCGAGGCCGGCGGCAATCCCGACAATCTCCAGGCCTCCGGCCCGATGCCGGTGGCCAAGGACGCCAACGGCGGCATCGACATCGCCCGGACGATGGACAATGTCCCCGCCCGCGTCGCCGCCGGCCAGACCGATTTCGCCTATCCCTTCTGGGCCCAGGGCGATGCCGCGGCGCTGGAGGCCAAGCTGCGCGAGATCGTCGAGCCGTTCCGCAAGGTCACCGGCCGGCCGCTGGACTGAGGAGCGCGATCATGGATGAAGTCGCCGAACTGCTCGCCAAACAGGCCATCACCGAGGCGCTCTACAAATATTGCCGCTCGATGGACCGGATGGATAACGATCTCGGCAAGTCGGTGTTTCATGCCGACGCCCCCGCCGATTACGGCGGGATGTATCAGGGCACCGGCCACGGCTTCATCGAGCATGTCTATGGCGCCCATTCCGGGATGCTGCTGCACCAGCATCAGCTCGGCAACATCCTGATCACGGTCGATGGCGACCGCGCCGTCAGCGAGAGCTATGTCACCGTGACCTTCCGCCGGAAGGATGAGACCGGCACGGTGGTCGGGATGGGGAGCCAGGGCCGCTATATCGACCGCTGGGAAAAGCGGGATGGGCGCTGGGCGATCAGCAATCGCCACTATCTGCATCTGTTCGACGAGACCTATCCGGTCGCGGAGAGCCAGTTCCCCGCGACCGGGACACGCGACCGGTCGGACCCGAGCTATGCGATCCTGCCCGGGTGACGAGAAGCCCTGCGTCATGATGAAAGCCCCGGTCCTGCGCGACGGCACGCTGACGGTCCGCGATGTCCCGATGCCAGGACATGGGCAAATACTGGTGAAGACCCATGCCTGCGGCATCTGCGCCTCGGATCTTCATTTCATGGAGGATTCGGAATCGCTGATGGCGCAGGGCGACGGCCTGTGGAACTATGTTCCCGGCGCCGATTTCATCATGGGCCACGAATTCTGCGGCGAGATCGTCGATTACGGTCCGGGCACTGAGCGGAAGCTGAAGCCGGGTACGCGCGTCAGCTCGGTTCCGGTGCTGATCACCCAAGATGCCGTCAGGATCACCGGCTACAGCCCCGACGCACCCGGCGCCATGGGCCAGTATTTCCTGATGTCGGAGGCGGTGACGCAGGAGGTCCGCAGCGACCTGCCGTCCGAGCTGATCGCGACGTCCGACGCAATGGCGGTCGGCTGGTATTATGTCAAAAGAGCGGCGATGGGGGCGCGGGAAATCCCGCTGGTGATCGGCTGCGGGGCCATCGGCCTATCCGTGGTGGCGGCGCTCAAGCACCGCGGCATCGGACCGATC
>CAZNNJ010000420.1:2337-5355 GCA_964574305.1 uncultured Rhodospirillales bacterium
GGCGAACTGACGGCGGCGGCGGGCGGGGGTCTGTCGGGAGATGGGTGCGGCTATGCGGATCGCCCCGGCGGCGGTTTCGCCTTATGCCGGCTGGCGTGAAGTCGCCTATGGCGACCCGAACCATGTGCGCGGCATCTTCGACACGGTGGATTTGCCACGCTGCGTCGCCTTCGAGTGCGTCGGCGTCAGCGGCGTGCTGGATGGCATCGTGGTCCATTGCGAGCGCGACACCCGCATCTTCAGCGCCGGCTGCTGCCCGAGCGGCGACCATATCCATTCCGCGACCGCGCATCAGAAGGGCGTCTCGATCCAGTTCGGCGGCGGCCCCCAGATGCCGGACTGGAACGAAGCGCTCCAGGCCGTTGCCTCCGCCGCGCTCGACGCCAGCCCGCTCGTCGGCGAGCTGATCGGCGTCGAGGACGTGCCCGAGGCGCTCGCACGCGTGAAGTCCGCGGACTCGCCGGCGCGGATCATCATCCAGCCGAATGGGAGAGGCTGACCGGTTCCGTCAGCGCGGGGCCAGATGCGCGAAGGCGACGTCGAACTGCTCGAGGTCGACCGTCTCGACGCTGCCGTCGGCCCGTTCCTCGATCCGCCTGGTGACGCCCGCGGCGGTCCCGAACACCTCGACGGTGGTGCAGCCGTCCTTGCCGGCGGTCTTGGGGCCGTAAAGCTCCCCGGCCTTCGACACCATCACGTCGCCCGCGCGCAACACCCTGTCCTCCGTCTCCAGCGTGCCGCGAACGATCACTTCGAAGCGGTCGCAGGGATGGGCATGGCGCATGATGACGAAGCCGGGTTTCATCTCGACGACCACGGCCACCGGCGTGCCGTCATTGTCGGCATCGCCGAGCGGGAAGTAGGAGGCGTTGACACCGAACGAGCGCACCTTGTCGAACAGGGCGCGGAACCGCGCCGGCGCCTGCCAGTATTCCGGGTCCTCGTCCATGGAATAGTCGGCCATTTCCCTTCCCCCCGATGCGCTCGAATTTCGTAGAGTGTCGGCGCATTTATGGCCCGGCGCAAAGCCCTTTCTGGAGGCTCGAACATGACCGTCGATCCCTATCTGGCTGACAAGTTCGCACTGCAGGAGCTGTGCGCCAAATATTCCCGCGCCGTGGACCGGCGCGATTTCGCGCTGCTGCGCAGCCTCTATCACGATGACAGCACCGACGAGCACGGCAGCATGTTCGCCGGCGGCGGCGAGGATTTCGTCGATTATGTGAGCCGCACCGTCACCCAGTTCGAAAGCACGAGCCACTACATCACCAACATGATCTTCGCGGTCGACGGCAACAAAGCCGAGGGCGAGGTCTACAAGATCAACTATCACCGCACCAAGCCGCCGGAACGGATGGAGATCATCACCGGCAGCCGCTCGCACGACCGCTATGAGAAGCGGAACGGCGTGTGGAAATTCATGTATCGCGGCATCGTGCTGGACTGGGCGCGCCAGGTCCCGGTCGACGACGAGGCCTACAAGCATTTCGCCGCCGGCAGCCCGCCGGGCCAGGCGGACGAGACCGACCTGTCCTATGCGCGGCTCTCGATGTTCATGCGCGGGGTGCTGTAGACAGCCGTTTTCCGATTTACCCGACAGAATATGTCGGGCGCCGATTTCGCCTTGCCCCCTTAGCCCGCTCTGCCATCCTCCCGTCAGCAAGCAACGCGCCGGCAAACAGGAGGAAGCATATGAACGACGGTGAGCCGCGGATCGATGAGGCCGATGGCGGGATGCTGTCGGTTACGGCGAAGAACCGGGCCAGGATGGATGCGGGCGGCATCCCCAGCGTCAACCGGGAGAAGGCGGTCGCGCTGGCCAAGCGGCTGATCGCCAATGTGAAGGCCGGCACCGGCACGCAGGCCGACAGCATCATGGAGGTCGATACCGCGACTTATAACGACCCGGTTCTGTACGAAAAGGAAATGCGCGCGATCTTCGACACGCTGCCCTTCATCGCCGGCATGTCGAGCGACCTCGGCAAGCCCGGCGATTTCATCAATATCAACGAATTCGGCACGCCTATCCTGGTGACGCGCAACAAGCAGGGTCAGGTGAAAGCCTTCGTCAATTCCTGCCGCCATCGCGGCTCGGCCCTGGTCTTTGAGCCGCGCGGCAGCTGCGCCGGCTTCAGCTGCCCCTATCACGGCTGGAGTTACAATCTCGACGGCAAGCTGCTGGGCGTCGCCCAGGCGTCGGATTTCGGCGAGGTGAACAAGTCCGAGTTCGGCCTGATCGAGATCCAGGCCGAGGAGCGCCACGGCATTATCTTCGTCGCGACCCGCCCGGGTGCCACCTTCGACCTGGACGAATATCTGGGCCAGGAGATGCAGGATGAGCTGGCCCAGTGGAACATCGCCGAGCTTGAGCACGCCAAGACCGGGTCGATCCCGCTGGACGGGAACTGGAAGCTGACCCTGGAGGCGTTTCTCGAGGTCTATCACTTCGACGTGACGCACAAGAACAACCTGGCGATCGTCGCCTATGGCGACGCGACCGAGATCCGGACGCTGGGCAAGCATGTGTTCTTCGCCATTCCGATGAAGAGCATCATGGAGCTGGAAACGATCCCGGAAGAGGACTGGGTGCCCGAGAAGCATATCATGTTCGGCTACACGCTGTATCCGGGCACGCTGATGAACATCACCCCGATGATCATGGCGTTCTATGCGATGTATCCGGTGGCGCTGCACAAATCGGGCGTCCGCCACTCGATCTATGCCAGGCTGGACATGAGCGTCGCGGCCAACCGCGCGCTGGGCGAGCAGACCTGGGAATCCTCCAACGGCATCGTCCAGCGCGAGGACTACCCGTTCGGCATCACCTCGCCGCAAGCCGGCATTTATCGCGAGGCGGTGCCCAAGTTCCTGTTCGGCCGCAACGAGCTGGGCCTGCAGCATATGCTCAAGGTGACGCGGCAGATGGTGGCGGACGCGGAGGGATGATCTTGACCTCGCCCCAACGGGGAGAGGTCGGAGCGCGCATGCGCTCCGGGTGAGGGGGCGGCGAGCGCAGCG
>CAZNNJ010000421.1:0-5349 GCA_964574305.1 uncultured Rhodospirillales bacterium
AATACTAGCTGCAATCCATAACAGGAATCCCAAAAACCAATTCTTGCCCAGTCTCGCAGCGAAGCCCACCAGCCGCGCCAAGCGTGGCATTCAGTGCGTCGGATAGACCGTTTGGTGGGATATGCTTCGCTTTCCCACCCTACATTTGATCAATTTCCCGCGTCTGCGGCGTCCCAGCGGTAGAGGGGCCAGCGGCCTTCGGCCAGTTCGGTCAGGGAGGACGTGTCGCCGCCCAGGCGGGCGCGGTAGATCCAGTAATTGGCCAGCACGTTCTTGATGAAGGTGCGCGTCTCGGTCTTGGAGATGCTTTCGACCGCCAGCAGCGGATCGTCGTGGTCGAGCAGCTTCTGCAGCCTGGCCGGCGTGCCCGAGCCTCCGTTATAGGCGATCGCCAGCAGCATCAGGTTCTCGCCTACATTCGGGTCCTGCATCAGCGTGGTGATCAGGCGCTGGCCCAGCTCCAGGTTGTTTGCCGGATCCAGCAGTGAACCGGCGCGGCCGTGCGCCATCTGGTTGGCTGTGCCGGGCATCAGCTGCATCAGGCCCGCCGCGCCGCTCGGATTGACCACCTCCGGGTGGAAGCGCGATTCCTGCCGCGCCACGGCGAAGATCAGGGCTGGGTCGACATGGAAGCCGCTGCGCGGCTGCCAGCGCGGGATCGGGTAATAGGTGTTGGCGTCGTCCGCCGGCCGGGCGATGCGCTGGGCCAGGTTGGCCGAGAAGTCGGACAGGTGGGCGGCATCGGCCGTGACGATCACCGCCTCCTCCAGCTTGGGATTGCCGGCGGCGTCGATCTTCTCCAACTCCTGCGCCGCCAGGTCGCGGCGGCCGATCGCCAGCAGGGCGACGGCGCGGTAGCCCGCCGGCGTCTCGGCCAGTGCGTCGAGATGACCGGCGGTCAGCGACGCGGCCGAGACCTCCTGCGCGATATCCAGCCCCAGCTTGCGCTGCGCCAGCATGCCGTAGAAGGTCGTGGGGAAGCGGCTGGCGCTGCCGAACCACTTGGCGGCCGTGGCGGCGCCGTTGCGCTCATCCACCCGGCCGGCCCAGTAGGCGCCGCCGGCCTGCATCCAGCCCGAGGCCGAGCGGGACACGGCGAGCGTGGTGAAATGCTTGCCGGCCTCCTTGAGGTCGCCCAGCCGCCAGGCCGCCAGGCCAGCGATCCAGTGCGACCTGGTCGCCCGGTCGCCGAGCGTGCCGATCGCCTTGGTAGCGTCGGCCAGCGCGCCCCTGTCGTCGGAGGCGTAGAAGCGGCTGAAGGCATGATCGCCCGCGGCGGTGCGCGGCTCATTCGCGTTCATGTCGTCGCCGATTTCGCCCGCGTCATTGTCCGACGGCTGGCCGACATGCGGTTTGGGCAGATAGGCGTCCTTGGGCTTCTGCGTGTCGGCGAGGCGATAGATGTCGTCGGCCTCCGGCAGGTCGCCATAGACGTCCAGCCAGGCCCTGAGATCGGTGAATGGGGTCTCGATGCTGGGCGACAGATAGCGGGCGGCGCGGATATGGCCGACCAGACGGCGGTCCTGGATATGCGGCAAGGTCGCGTCGACCGTCGCCCAGTCCGCAGTCTCGATCGCGCTGAAGGCACGGCGATAAAGCATCAGGTCGCGCTGCGAGAGCCCATAGCGCATTCCGGCCATGGCGTCGGTCATCGCCTGGCCCAGTCCCTGGCCGGCCGGCGCCGGCTCTACCTGGGCGGGCGGAGCGTCTGAGGCTAGCCCGTTCTGGACAAAGGGCACGAGCGGGAGCGTAAGCCCTGCGAGGAGGAGGGCGCGGGAAATACGCCGCGCTGCGGCCGGCGCCTGTGAGGGCTTGCCCGCGTCTCGAAAGGTAAACATGAGTTGGCCTCTAAACGATCTTTTCACGGATCGCAATAGGGGGAACCTGCCCACTGAGGGAAAAAAATATCTGCAGCAATCACAATCCCGGTGATCTCGCCTGACTTACCGAAATCACTGGAACAGTAGCTTTATGGCTTTTTTATGTGCTGCAAAGCGGATTTAATTGATTATCCACCGCACAAATTTTCGTACGTTGTACTGAGGGAAGATTTTTCAGGTTAAATTACTGAAAATATGGGAAAATCCCGGGTTCCACAGATGGAAACCGGGCATGCGCCTTTCGCGACAGGGCCAAGATAAACGTTTGAGGCGCCTGTCTTGTTCCCTATGACAAAAATGTGACGATTGAATTGTGCCTTGCGGCGACGGCTATTTTATGTCTTCCAGAACGCCGCGGCGGATCTGGTCGCGCTCCATCGATTCGAACAGCGCCTTGAAGTTGCCCTCGCCGAATCCCTCGTCGCCCTTGCGCTGGATGATCTCGAAGAAGATCGGGCCGATGAGCGTCGTGGTGAAGATCTGGAGCAGCAGGCCGCCCTGGCGCGAGCCATCGGCCAGGATGGCGAACGCCTTCATTCGCTCGACCGGCTCGCCATGGCCCGGCAGGCGCTCGTCGAGCATGTCGTAATAGGACTCCGGCGGCGCCTCGGCAAAGGGGATGCCGCGCGCCTTCAGCGCCGCGACCGTGGCGTAAATGTCGTTGGTCGACAGCGCCAGGTGCTGGATGCCCTCGCCCTTATAGACCTCGAGATATTCGGCGATCTGGCTCTTGTCGTCGGCGGATTCGTTGAGCGGGATGCGGATCTTGCCGTCCGGGCTGGTCAGCGCGCGCGAGCGCAGGCCGGTCAGCCGCCCCTCGATGTCGAAATAGCGGATCTCGCGGAAGTTGAAGAGCGACTCGTAGAACTCGGCCCAGTGGTCCATCCGACCGGTAAAGACATTATGGGTCAGATGGTCGATCGCCAGCAGTCCGGCGCCGGCGACCTCGGGCTCGCCCACCGGCACGAAGTCCACGTCATAGATCGTGTGGCCGCCATAGCGGTCGACCAGATACAGCGCGCTGCCGCCGATCCCCTCGATCGCCGGGATGTTCAACTCCATCGGCCCGGCGCGGCCGGTGAACGGCTTGGCGCCCTTGGACAAGGCGAGCTCATAGGCCTTGGCCGCATCCTTGACGCGGAAGGCCATGGCGCAGGCGCTGGGGCCGTGGGCGGCGGCAAACCGCTCGGCCGGGCTCGCCGGCTCGGCGTTCAGGATCAGGTTGATGTCGCCCTGGCGGTAATGCAGCACGTTCTTCGACCGGTGCTTGCCGACGACGCGGAAGCCCAAGGCCTCGAACACGTCGCCCAGGCCCTTGGTGTCCGGCGCGGTGAACTCGACGAATTCGAACCCGTCGGTGCCCATGGGATTTTCGGTCGGCGCGTAGGTCATGTCGGTGTCTCCGTCTAGCGTGGCGAATATACGCGGTCAGACCCGATATGTGCTTGCGAAGCTGCCGTTCAAATAGCCTACCTGCGGCAGTTTCAACCAAGGATCGTCAGAAAGCCGGCAATTCCTGCCTCTGCTCGCGTCATGCGAAGGTACGGGCGGCGGGCAAAGGCAGCTCGGCCGTGTTCTTGATCAGGTCCAGCACGATCGAGGTGCGGATGTCCTGCACGTCGGGCATGGAGAGCAGCGTTTCCAGGGTGAAGGCCTTATAGCTGTCCAGATCTCGCGCCACGACCTTGAGCAGGAAGTCATAGCCGCCGGTCACCATATAGCAGCCGACGACCAGCCTCTCCTTCATCATCGCCTCGCGGAAGACCGCCGCGGTGCCGGCGCCGTGGCGGGAAATGCGGACCTCGACGAAGGCCAGGATCGTCAGCCCCAGTTGAACCGGGTCCAGGTCGGCGCGATATCCAGCTATGACCCCTTGCTCCTCCAGCGCCCGCATGCGGCGCAGGCACGGCGAGGCCGACAGGCCGACCTTGTCGGCCAGGTCGGCATTGGAGATGCGCCCGTCCTTCTGCAGCACGTCGAGGATATTGAGGTCGATCTGGTCGAAATCGCGTGGTGGCTGATTCATGCGCCGAAACCCTCATTTCTGGTTTTTCCTTGCGCAAGATCGGATTGGCGGGCGAACAACGCAAGCAACTTTTCTTGCCAGGGGTGCATTATTGCAGCAAGACCTGAGGTAACGATCCGTGGCTGCAAATCTTTCATCCCATGCCCTGCGCGGCGACTACTCGCACATCAACCCAGACTACACTGTCGACCAGCCCTACGCCGGTTACACCGAGGCGCAGCACGATCGCTGGCGCCGGCTCTATCGCCGGCAGATGGAGCTCATGCCGCGCTATGCGGCGCACGAGTTCGTCGACAGCATCCGGCGGCTTTCGGTCGGCGACGGGATTCCCCGGTTCGACCGGATCAACGACCAGTTCGCCAAGGCGACCGGTTTCCGGATCGTCGCCGTGCCCGGCCTAGTGCCGGACGACGTGTTCTACGACCACCTCGCCAATCGCCGCTTCCCGGTCAGCTGGTGGATCCGGGAGGAAAGCGAGCTCGATTATCTGGTCGAGCCCGATGTCTTCCACGATTTCTTCGGCCATGTTCCGCTGCTCGCCCATCCGGTCTTCGCCGATTACATGGTCGAATACGGCAAGGCCGGGCCGTTGGCCGCGCGGATGGGCACGATCCCGATGCTGGCCCGGCTTTACTGGTATACGATCGAATTCGGGCTGATCCGCACCAGCGAGGGGCTGCGTGCCTTCGGTGCCGGCATATTGTCGTCCAAGGGCGAGACGGTCTTCGCAGTCGATTCGCCCAAACCCAACCGGATCGGCTTCGACCTGGAGCGCGTGCTGATGACCGAATACCGGATCGACGATTTCCAGAAGACCTATTTCGTCATCGACAGTTTCCAGCAGATGTTCGACGAGACGCGAAAACCGTTCGGCCCGATCTATGAGCGGCTGCGCGGGCAGGCGTCCTATCCGGCCGATACGGTGCTGGCGACCGACACGGTAATCCATCGCGGGCAGGGCCCGAGGAGCCACTGATGCGCAAATACATCTCCTTCCCCAAGGTCGAGGGCGAAACCTCGCGCCAGGCCCATGCCGACCTGCCGGCCGGGACCTATGAGCGGGAATTGGGCAAGGAGGGCTTCTTCGGCCCCGCCACCCACATGTATCACCGCAACCCGCCGACCGGCTGGACCTCCTGGGACGGACCGCTCAGGCCCCGCGCCTTCGACCTTGCCAGGCTGCCCGCCGGCGACGACGCCTCGCCGTGGAGCGCGCCGGAAATCCTCGGCAGCGCAGCGCTCCAGCTGCGCTACTGGCACTTGCCGGCCAGCATGCCGGACCTGGCGCGCAACGGCGACGGGGACGAGCTGCTGTTTGTCCATGAGGGATTGGGCGACCTCTTCTGCGACTATGGTCATCTATCGATCGGCACTGGCGATTACCTGATGCTGCCGCGCGGCACGATGTGGCGGATCGAGTGCGCCGTTCCGGTGACGCTCTTG
>CAZNNJ010000422.1:0-5344 GCA_964574305.1 uncultured Rhodospirillales bacterium
GCTGGTGCTGTGGTCCTCCGACCAGTTCGCCTTCGTGCGCCTGTCGGACGGCTTCACCACGGGCAGCTCGATCATGCCGCAAAAGCGCAACCCCGACGCGGCCGAGCTGGTGCGGGCCAAGACGGGCCGCGTGATCGGCGACCTCAACACCCTGCTGATCGCGCTCAAGGGCCTGCCGCTTGCCTATTCCAAGGATATGCAGGAGGACAAGGAGCCGGTCTTCGACGCCGAGGACACGCTGGCCCTGGCATTGGCGGCCATGACCTGTATGGTCGCGGACATGACGGTGAACGCGGATGCGATGCGGCGGGCGACCGACCGCGGCTATGTGACGGCGACCGACCTGGCCGACTGGCTGGTCCGCACCCTTGGCCTGCCCTTCCGCGAAGCCCATCACGTCTCCGGCAGCCTGGTGAAGCAGGCCGAAAGCCGCGGCGTGCAGCTCCACGGCCTGACGCTGGAGGAAATGCAGGCGGTCCATCCGTCGATCGATGCGCGGGTGTTCGACGTGCTGACGGTCGAGGCTTCGGTCGCAAGCCGGACGAGCGAGGGCGGCACGGCGCCGGCGCGGGTGCGCGAGGCGGTCCAGGCGGCGAAGTCCAGGTTCCTATGAGGGCGAGGTTCCCATGAGAATTCTGACCTGCGTCCTGCTGGTCGCTGTCGCGCTCGGCGTTTCCGGCTGCGGCAAGCGCGCCCGCTACCTCGATCCGCCCGACGAAGAGTACAAGCACGCGAAATACCCGGCGACCTACCCGCCGAAGGACGAGCAAGGGGCGCATTATTGACCGGCTTTAGCTATCGGGACGGCATTCTTCATGCCGAGGGCGTCGCGCTGACCAAGATCGCCGCCGCGGTCGGCACGCCGACCTATGTCTATTCGGCGGCGGCGCTTGAGGCGAATTACCGGGCCTATGAGCAGGCCTTCGGTGGCCAGAGCCTCGGCATCCATTTCGCACTCAAGGCCAACGGCAACCTGGCGGTGGTCGCCCTGCTGGGCAGCTTCGGCGCCGGCGCCGATATCGTCTCGCTGGGCGAGCTGAAGCGGGCGCAGGCCGCCGGCATTCCGGTTTCGAAGATCGTCTTCTCCGGCGTCGGCAAGACCCGGGATGAACTGGCGGCGGCGGTCAAGGCCGGGGTCGCGCAGATCAATGTCGAGTCCGAGTCCGAGCTCGAGGTGCTGAGCGAGGTCGCGCAGGCGCTCGGCCAGCGGCAGCGGATCGCGCTGCGCATCAATCCCGATGTCGATGCCCGCACCCATGAGAAGATCTCGACCGGCAAGCGCGGCGACAAGTTCGGCATCGCCTATTCCGATGCGCTCAGGGTCTATCGCCGCGCCGCCGGCATGCCGGGGCTGGAACCGGTCGGGCTGGCGCTGCATATCGGCTCGCAGTTGATCGACCTCGCCCCCTACAAGGCCGCCTATGCCAAGGTCGCCGAGCTGGTGCAGGCGCTGCGCCGCGAGGGGCTGGAGGTCCAGGCGCTCGATCTCGGCGGCGGGATCGGCATCGCCTACAAGGACGAGGTGGCGCCGTCGCTCGACGAATATGCCAACATCGTCTTCGACACGGTCGGCAATCTGGGCTGCCGGCTGGCGATCGAGCCGGGCCGCTCGATCGTCGCCACCGCCGGCGTGCTGCTGAGCCGCGTCGTCTACCGCAAGACGGGCGGGGCCAGCGACATACTGATCATGGATGCCGGCATGAACGACCTGATGCGGCCCAGCATGTACGGCGCCTATCACCCGATTCATCCGGTGGCGCAGCCCGCGGCGGATGCGCCGCTGACGGCGATCGACGTTGTCGGACCGGTCTGCGAGACCGGCGACACCTTCACGCGCGGGCGCATGCTGCCGCCGATACAGGCTGACGATCTGGTGGTCTTCGGCGCGGCGGGGGCTTATTGTTCGAGCATGTCGTCGACATATAATGCTCGACCGCTGGCGGCCGAGGTTCTGGTGCAGGGCGGCGATTTCGATGTCGTGCGGCCCCGCCAAACGATCGAGGCGATGTTCGCGGACGAACAGATACCGCGCTGGCTGAACGAGCCCTTGGGGCTCAAGCCAGCAGAACGGAAGCGTGCATGACGTGGGGTCCGTCCCGTCTGGATAGCCGAATCTCTTGGTATGCGGGCCTTGCCCGCATCGTGCTGTGGCTGGAAAGCGCCGCGGCCGCGTTCTGGCCGGCGGTAACGCTGGCGGGCTTCTTCGTTATCCTGGCGGTGTTCGGCATCCCGACTGCCCTGCCGGCCTGGCTGCACCTGATCTTCCTGATCGCCTATCTCGCGGTCCTGGGCCTGGCCGTGCGCCAGGGCTGGAGGCAATTCTCCCTTCCTTCGTCCAGCGCGGCCGAACGCAAGGTTGAACGCGACAGCGCGCTTGAACATCGCCCGTTCGAAACCCTGGCCGACCATCCCGCCGGCACGGAGGGCGACGAAACCGCCGCCATGCTGTGGCGGCTCCATCAGGAGCGCCGCCGTGCCGAGATCGGCCGGCTACGCGTCGCCCTGCCCCAGCCCGGCCTGCCCGAGCGCGACCCCTGGGCGCTGCGCCTGCTGGTTGCGATCACGCTGATCCTGGGCGTCGCCATCGCCGGGCCGCGCACCGGGCGGCTGATCCTGGCGGCTCTGACGCCGCAGTTCGGCAGTTCCTCCGCCGTCATCCCGGTCGAGGCCTGGGTAAAGCCGCCGGCCTATACCGGCCTGGCGCCCATCCTGCTCAAGAACGACAGCAAGGCCCCGGTCGCGGTGCCGACCGGCAGCACGCTGGAGGTCCATGTCACCGGCGGGTCGAGCACGCCGCGCCTGGCTCTGAGCGGCGCCAAGGAAGATTTCCAGCATATCGAGGGCGGCGGCTTCGCCATCACCAAGGTGCTGACCGCGCCGGGCGATCTCAGCGTGCAACGCGGTTGGTTCTCGACCCTGTCGCGCTGGCATATCGACACCATCCCCGACCAGCTGCCGGTGGTGGAGTTCACCAGCCCGCCCTCGGTCATGCAGTCCGCCGCCACCAAGTTCGACTATCACGCGACCGACGATTATGGCGTCGCCACGATCGCGCTCAAGGCGCGGCGCGTGCCCGGCCAGCCCGATGTCGTGGCCGACCCGATCGAGATCGCGCTCGCCTCGAACCAGACCGAGAAGGAGCTGCGCGGCAGCTCCTACCAGGATCTGACCGCCCATCCGTGGGCCGGCATGCAGGTGCTGGTGAAGCTGGTGGCGACCGATGTCGCCGGCCAGGTCGGCGAAAGCCAGGAGGCGGTGTTCCGCCTGCCCGAGCGCCGCTTCATCAACGGGACGGCGATGGAGATCGTGGCGATCCGCAAGCACGTGATTTTCGACGACGCGCCGCGCTTCCGCCTGGCGCTGGAGCTGTTCAGCATGACCGAGAACCCGCAGGTCTTCGGCGAGGATTTGAGCGTCTTCCTGGCGCTGAAGGCCGCGGCGACCGAGCTGCGCCGCGCCGCGCATCGTAACAACGATGCCACCGCCGATATCGAAGACCTGCTGTGGAACGCCGCGCTCAAGATCGAGGACGGCAACCGGCCCCAGGCGGAGAAGGAGCTGCGCACCGCCGCGGAGGCGCTGGAAAAGGCGCTGAAGGACCCGAACACCCCGGCCTCGGAAATCGCCCGCCTGACCCAGAATCTCAAGGACGCGATGAACCGCGACCTGCAGGCGATGGCCGAAAATATGCGCAAGCAGATGGAAGCTGGGCAGAAGCAGGACGACATCGACCCCAACACGCCGACGATCGACCAGCATGAGCTGAACGACCAGGTCGACAAGATGAACCAGATGGCCCAGGCCGGCTCCCGCGATGCCGCCCAGGACATGCTGGATTACATCAAGCAGCTGCTGGAGAACATGAAGGCCGGCGGCGGCAAGGGCAACGAGCAGGGCAAGAAGTCGCTGCAGGACCTCAAGGACATGGCCAAGAAGCAGCGCGACCTGGAGAACGGCAACGACCCGAAGGCGGCCGAGGAGCAGGAGGCGCTGCGCAAGTCGCTGGGTGAATCCGCCCGCCAGATCGGCGAGGCGATGGGCAATATCCCGCAGGCGCTGAGCGAGGCGGACAAGGCCATGCGCAATGCCGCCAAGGCGCTCCAGCGCGGCACCAAGGGTGGCGCCCAGGGCGACCAGGAGAATGCAGCCGGCAAGCTGGACGAGGCAGCGCAGGACCTGTCCGACCAGCTGTCCCAGCAGCAGGGCAACGAGACCGTGATGAAGGGCGAAGGCCAGGGCAACCGCGACCCGCTGGGCCGCGCCCGCTTCGATACCGGCCGCAGCGTCCATGTTCCGACCGACCGGGAAATGCAACGCTCACGCGAGATCCTGGACGAGTTGCGCAAGCGCGCCGGCGAGCATGAAAGGCCCCGTCAGGAACTCGACTATCTTCAGCGGCTTTTGCAACAATACTAGGGTACCAATTCCGCGTACCCGCGAGTCGCGATGATCAGTTTCGACAATGTCGGATTCCGCTACGGCGTCGGCCCCGAGATTCTGCATGACGTCAGCATCTCGATCGCGCCCGGCAGCTTTCATTTCCTGACCGGCGCAAGCGGCGCTGGGAAGACCACCCTCCTCAATATGATGCATCTGAGCCTCAAGCCGACACGGGGCTTCATGTCGGTCTTCGGCCAGGATGTCGGCGCCCTGAAGCGCCGCCGCATGCCGGCACTGCGCCGGCAGATCGGCATGGTGTTCCAGGATTTCCGGCTGCTGGACCATATGTCTGCTTTCGACAATGTCGCCTTGCCGCTCAGGCTGGCCGGCGGGAGGGAGCGCGAGATCCGCCGCGACGTCACCGCCATCCTGGAATGGGTCGGGCTGGGCGACGCGCTGCAGGCGAGCCCGCGGGCGCTGTCGGGCGGCGAGCAGCAGCGCGTCGCCATCGCCCGCGCCGTCGTCGGCCGCCCTGGCATTTTGCTGGCCGACGAGCCGACCGGCAGCGTCGACGAGGCCATCGGCCAGCGCATATTGCGCCTGTTCGAGGAGCTGCACAGGCTGGGCACCGCCATCGTCATCGCCACCCACAATCGCAACCTGATCGAGCGTTTCCCCCATGCCCGGTTGGAGCTCACCGACGGCCACTTGACCCGCCTGCCGGGGCGGGCGTCATGAGCGGCATCCCGTTCAAGTCGGAGCAGCGGACGATGCGCACGCTCTCCGTGCTCGTCACCGGCCTGATGGTCGCGCTCGGCATATATGTGCTGGCCGGCGCGGCCACCTTGCGTCAGGTCGATAGCGCCTGGCGCGACGCCCTGTCCGATCGCTGGACGGTCGAGACGACCGCCGCCGATGCCGAACCCCCAGTGGCGGCCCTGAAGGCCACGGCCCGCCTCGCCCC
>CAZNNJ010000423.1:0-5336 GCA_964574305.1 uncultured Rhodospirillales bacterium
GGGCGGGAGGGTGACTTTCATCTTGCGTGCCGCCAGCCCCATCGCGCCGATGAAGCAGGCGGACCAGCCGGCGGCGAACAGCTGCTCCGGGTTGGTGCCGTCGCCCGGCGCGCCGGGACGCGAGAACTTGACGTCCAGGCGCCCGTCGGAGCTGCGGGCCACGCCTTCGCGGCCACCGGCGGCGTGGGTCTTGGCAGTGTAGAGGACCTTATCGAGCTTGCTCATGATCTTGACTCCCTTGGTTGTGGTCAGTGGCCGGCGCTCTGGCCGCCATCGACATGCAGGATCTCGCCGGTGACGAAGCCCGCGCTCTCCAGATAGAGAACCGCGCCGGCGATGTCGGAGACCTCGCCCATGCGGCCCACCGGATGCAGGCTGCCCAGCACCTCATGCGTATCCGGCGAATGCATCGGCGTCTTGATCACTCCCGGCGCAACCGCGTTCACGCGGATGCCTTTTTTGGCATATTCGATCGCCAGCGACTTGGTCGCGGAATCGAGCCCGCCCTTGGTCAGCGAGGCCAGCACCGAGGGAACCGACGAATTGGCGTGGTTCACAAGGCTGGTGGTGATGTTGACGATATGGCCGCTGCCCTGCTCCTCCATCGCTTCGATGGCGCTCTGGGTGATGTGGAAGAAGCCGGCCAGGTTGGTGGAGACGACGGCGGCGAAATCCGCCTCGCTGTAATTGGTGAAGCGGTTGGCGATGAAGATGCCGGCATTGTTCACCAGCGTGTCGACGCGGCCGAACCGCTCCAGACCCTCGGCGATCACCCGCCGCGCCACCGCCGGATCGGCGATGTCGCCGGGGACGGAAAGGATGTCGGGATCGCCCGACGGCTTGATGGAACGGGAATTGGCGACGACCCGGTAATTGCGGTCACGGAAGGCCTTGACCAGGCCGGCGCCGATACCCTGCGATGCGCCGGTAATGACGGCGACTTTCTGCTCTGTACCCATGATGAACCTCGATGACTTCGGTTGATGGCGCTGATCGCGCCCGACGCCGCTACATCTAATTCCGATCGATATCGGAGCGAATGGCCGTTATTCGGCAGACACTCTTCCGCCAAACGATTGAATGTCCGCATGGGCCAGATCGGCCTCGCGCGCCAGCCTGGCGAAATGCGCTTTCAGCCGTGGCACGGCGAAATCGACGAAGGCCCTGACCTTGGGCACCTGCATGCGCCCGTGCGGCGCGATCAGGTTGACCGGGATCGGCTCGTGCTCGTCGCCGGCCAGCACGATCTTCAGCGAACCGTCCCTAAGCTGGTCGGCGATGTGATAGGAGAACATCCGCGTCACCCCGCGCCCACCGACCGCGCTGGCGACCGCGCCGCGGATGCTGTTGACGATGAAGCGCGGCGTGAACTGGACCGTGCGCGGCACCGACGAGCCGGGCAGAGGCGGGAAGCTCCAGCTGTCGATGCCGAAATGGGTCATGGCGACGATCTGGTGCTTGGACAGATCGGCCGGCTGGGCGATCACCGGGTTCTGCGCCAGATAGCGCGGCGCCGCCGCCACGACCCGGCGGACCTCGCCCAACTTGACCGCGATCAGGGTGGAATCGGCCAGATGGGCGATGCGCAGCGCCAGGTCGATGCCCTCGTCGATCAGGTTGGCCGGCCGGTCGAGGAAATAGAGCCGGACATCGACCGCCGGGAACATGTCCATGAAACCGTCGACGATCGGCCGCACAATATCCTCGCCCGCCGCCACCGGCGCGGTGATGGTCAGCAGCCCGCGCGGCGCTGCCCGCTCCCCCGCCGCCAATATGTCCGCCTCCTCCAGGTCGGAGAGCACGCGCCGGCAGGCCTCGGCATAGCGCTTGCCCGCCTCGCTGAGCTTGAGCGACCGGGTCGTGCGATGCAGCAGTTCGACCCCGACATGCGCCTCAAGGAACGCAATCGCCCGGCTGACTGCCGCCGGCGACCGTCTCAGCCGCCGCGCCGCCCCGGCCAGGCTGCCCTCGTCGAGCGCGGCAACGAACACCTTCATCGCATCGATGCGATCCATCGATTATTCCGTCTGGCGGTGGAATGACGGGTGGAGATTAGGAATTGGACCGCGCCGCGGCAAGGTGAATGCAGATTGCCCGGTGTCCACTTTCGCCGTTACCTGATCGCAAAGCTCCGCTATCGTGCGTCCAAATTCACGCGACCGGCCTGCACCGGAATGATCGAGTAAAAGGGAAGGACAACACATGCGCACATTCACCAACCGCGTCACGGTCATTACCGGCGGGGCCAGCGGGATCGGGCTCGCTTTGGCTCGGCGGCTGGGGGCCGCGGGGATGCGGCTGGTGATTGCCGATGTCGATGAGGCGGCGCTGAAATCGGCCCGGGCCGAGCTGGAGGGGGCGGGGTATCAGGTGCTGGCCCAGCGCACCGACGTCGCCAGGGCGGAGGATATCCAGGCGCTGGCCGATGCGGCGGTCGCACGGTTCGGGGCGGTGCATGTACTGGTCAACAATGCCGGGGTCGGCGGATTCCAGCATTTCGGCACGACGAGCGCCGAGACCTGGGAATGGACGATCGGTGTCAACCTGTTCGGCGTGATCCACGGCTGCCGGATCTTCCTGCCGATCCTGGAGGCCCAGGACGAGGCGCATATCGTCAACACCGCCTCGGTCGCCGGCATCTATTCCTACACCTATCTGCACCCCTATAACGCGGCCAAGGCCGCCGTCGTCGCGCTGACCGAAGGGATGTGGCGCGAGTTCGGGGCGGAGAAGCCCAATATCGGCATGTCGGTGGTGCTGCCGGGCTCGATCGCCACGGCGATCACCGATGACGAGCGCAACGCGCCGGCCGGCCATGTCCGCCGGTCTGACGCCGACCCGTCTCTGGCCGAGTTCCGCAAGATGTACATGGCCGGCATCGCCGCCGGGATGACCCCGGCCGAGGTGGCGGAGCTGGTGCTCGACGGCATCCGCGAGCGCCGGCTGCATATCTTCACCCATCCGGAGATGAAGGCGCTGGTGACGATGCGTGCCGAGGACATCGCCGCCGGCCTGCCGCTGCGCGATATGTTCGGGAACAGGCCTTAATACCTGCTCGCATCGATCGACAGGTCATCCGTTCCCCCACACCGTCATGGCCGGGCTTGACCCGGCCATCCACGCGGAACGACCGGGTGCTAAATGCCGGCATTTGATGCGAACGGCACCCCGTGGATGACCGGGTCAAGCCCGGTCATGACGATGAATGGAGTGTATCTTCCTGTTATGAAGCGCGGGGAGGCCGACGTAAAAATTTCCCGCGCCATGTCGGAATAGCGACATCCGTATCGTCCTCTGGTCAGGCCGTCAGCGCGTGGGCGGCAAATGGAAAGGATTGCAACGATGAAGGTGACCCAGCATCTCTGGTTCGAACGGGACATGGAGGCGGCGGTCCGGTTCTATACCGGCCTTATTGCCGATTCCGCGATCGAGTGGACTTCAGCGATTCCCGCCGACAATCCCAGCGGCCCGGCCGGCAGCGTCGGCATGGCTGCATTCACCCTGGGCGGCCAGCGCTACATGGCGATCAACGCCGGTCCGCTCGACAGGTTCAACCACAGCTTCTCGATCATCGTCGAATGTGACGACCAGGCCGAGATCGACCGGCTGTGGGACGCGCTGAAGGAGGGCGGCTCTGTGGAGCAGTGCGGCTGGCTGAAGGACCGCTGGGGCCTCAGCTGGCAGATCACCCCCAAACGGCTCGGCGAACTGATGCAGAGCGGCGACCCGGCCGCGTCCAAGCGCGTGGCAGAGGCGATGCTGAAGATGGTGAAGTTCGATATCGCCGGGCTGGAAGCGGCGGCGCGGGGGTAGTCCCCGCCGGACTATTCCGGAAACCGTTCCCCCACCATCTCCTCGCTCTTGGCCCACAGCGCCTTGGCATTGTCCGGGTCGACCGCGTAGGCGGACACGCCGCCGGCGGTTGCGGTGCCGTCGGCGATTCCGGCGACGTGGCAATCTTCGCAGTAACGGCCGCCGACCGAGTCCGCCGGGGCGACGGCGGCGGCCCAGACCGAGGTGGCGGCGCCGGCGGGGATCGACTTGAATTCGAGGCCCGGCACGCCGGCCTTCTGGGCGGCCTCGATCTGGGCCATCAAGCCTTTCAGCACGTCGGGCGTCATATAGCGGGCGAGCTCGGTATGGATCGCGCCGGGATGCACGGCGGCTGCCCTGACCCCGCGCCCGCGATGGCGCCGGTCGAACTCGACCGCGAACAGGACGTTGGCCGTCTTCGACCGGCCGTAGGCGGCGAAGGGCGTATATTCGGTGCGCTCGAAATTCGGATCGTCGAGCACGACGTCGGAATAGCGGTGGCCGCCCGAGGTGAGGTTCACCAGCCGCCCACCATCCTTGATCAGCCCGGCGATGCGGTTGACGAACACGAAATGGCCGAGATGGTTGGTGCCGAACTGCCGCTCGAACCCGTCGGCGGTCTTTTCCTGCGGACAGGCCATGATGCCGGCATTGGCGATGACGATATCGAACTTCCGGCCATCCGCATTCAGCCGGTCGGCGCAGGCGCGCACGCTGGCGAGCGAGGCGAGGTCGAGCTCCACCAGTTCGATCCCGCCATCGATATGGGCGGTTGCCATGCGCGCCTTGTCGAGGTCGCGGGCCGCCCCCACCACCTCGGCGCCATGCGCCTTCAGCGCCCGCGCCGTCTCGACCCCGAGCCCGGCCGACACGCCGGTGACCAGCACCCGCTTGCCGGCAAGATCTATGCCCTCGAGCACCTCGTCGGTGGTGGAGCTCGCCCCGAACGTCTTCGTCATCCTCTTCCCCCTTGATTGACCCGGCGTGACCATGCCGCCGCGGCACGGCTTTTTCCAGGCCCGAATGAGGGAAGAAGGCTAATACAGCGCGCGCGTGACCGCCGGCTGCTTGTCGGGCAGGCGCGCCAGCGTGACGGCGGCAATCTTCTCGGCCGCCAGCTCAGCGTCGCGCTGACTTCTGAACAGCTGCCCGTCCAGCGCCTTCATCGCCGGGGTCGAGGCGGAGAAGCGGAAGCAGTCCCGCTCGCGCGCCAGAATGCCGGCGGTGCGGCCGAAGACCTCGACCACGAATGCCTGAACCATCGAACTCTTGCTCCTAATTCATGTACTGGCCGCCGTTGATCGACAGCGTTGCGCCGGTGATGAAGCCGGCATCGTCGGAAACGAGAAAGGCGACGCCGCGGGCGATCTCATGGCCCTGGGCCAGCCGTCCGACCGGGATGCGCGCGACGATCTTGTCCAGCATCTCGGGCGACAGGGTGCGCACCATGTCGGTATCGACATAGCCGGGCGCGATCGCGTTCACGGTGATGCCGAACGCCGCGCCTTCCTGCGCCAGCGCCT
>CAZNNJ010000424.1:0-5335 GCA_964574305.1 uncultured Rhodospirillales bacterium
CAGGGCTTCGCGCTCGACAAGGCCGGGCGGCCGCGCCTAAGCTTCCGGCAATCAATCCAAAAGACCCCGGCGGGGCTCTTCAAGGTGGGGAAATTGGAACCAGCGGCATTGGAATCAACGACGGGCGAATCCGAAAGCACGCTGCCGAAAGGACTGCTCGGCATCCTGACCATCGTCGTGATGGTCTGCGGCCCGTCGATGGTCGGCATGATGCTGACGATCTGCCTGCCGATCCTGCCCAACATGGTAGATGCGGCACACGTCGACAAGAAAGCGCTGCTCGACCTGCCGACCGCAGGTATCGTCGTGGGCGGTATCCTGGCGGGCTTCCTGCTGTCGCGCATGTCAGCGCGCGCATTGATGCTGGTGATGATCGCGCTGTTCGGCATCATCGGTGGTGCCGGGATAGCGGTCGAGGGCGACGCGCTCCTGGTCTCCCGCTTCCTGACCGGCGTGGTGGCGACCTGCGTGTCGGCGGCCTCGACGACACAGATCGGCGAGCATATTCCGCAGCGCATCAGGGCACTGGTTCTGGGGCTCCAGATGGCGGGCTCATCGCTTGTCGGGATTGTGGCGATGATCGCCTCCGGAAGGCTGACCGAGAAGGCCGGCTGGCATGCCTCGTTTATCTTGTTTCCGATCATCGCGATCATCCTTTTGATCCCGGGCCTCCTGCTTTTGCCGACTTCGAAGATCCACGCGGCCGACAAGAAAACCTCACGCGCAGAATGGGGCCTGATTCTGCAGATGTGGCCGGTCTATCTTTTCCTGCTGGTCATGAACGCGACCGTCTACACGGCAAACTCGCAGACGCAGTTCATCCTCGCCGATCAGGGCATTGCAAATACAACGGTCCGCGCCTTTGTGCAGGCGGTCAACCAGACCTTGATCGTGGCATCGGCCTTCGCCTATCCGCTGACCCGCCGGTTCCTGGGCAGCCGCTGGATTCCGGCATTCTTCCTGACGATGGCCGGCATCGGGCTGGTGCTGTTGGGCTCCGCGCGCAGCGAAACCCAGGTCGCGATCGCGCTTGCCTTCACCGGCATCGGCAGCGGCACGCTGTTCCCGCACCAGTCGAACCTGATCCTCAGCCGCGCCACGCCGGAGATACGGGGCCGCGCGGTCGGGCTGATGGTCTCCAACCAGTTCCTGGCCGACACGATCAACCCCTATGTCTACCCGCCGCTGGCCGTCGCCGTGGGCGGGCTGGGCAATTCGATCATCGCGGTAGGGCTGGCCTGCGGCGTCGGCATGCTGTTCGCGCTGTTCCATGGCGCACGGACGAGCAACGTGCCGCTGACCGCCGAGGCGAAGGGGTACGGGCATTAGATTGACCTCGCCCCAACGGGGAGAGGTCGGAGCGCGAAAGCGCTCCGGGTGAGGGGGTGCCGCCGCTGGGCGACTGGACAATGAGAGGGCTCGCTTTGCTCGCCGCCCCCTCACCCTAACCCTCCCAGCCCTTCGGGCCGGGCCCCTCCCTCTCCCGGAGGGCGAGGGGATTTAGCCCATCGGCTTTTCGCAGTTCACCATCCAGGGGGTGCCGTACCGGTCGGTGAAGGTGCCGAAACGGTGAGCCCAGAAGGTTTCCTGGATCGCCATCTCGACCTTGCCGCCTTCCGCCAGGGCATGGAACACACGCTCAGCCTCGGCGGGCTCGGGGACGCTCAGGCACACGGAGAAGCCCTGGGCCTGCCGGAAGAAGTCCGGCGGCGCGTCGGAGCCCATCAGCACCGTGTCGCCGATCTGCATGCGGGCATGCATGATCTTGGACTGCCTGTCGGCCGGGGTCCGGTCCTTCATCGGCGTGTCGCCGGCCCGGATCAGCGCGACGATCTGAGTGTTCAGGCACTTCGCATAGAAATTGAAGGCCTCTTCGCAGGTGCCCGGGAAATTCAGGTAGGCGTTGACGTTCATCTGTCTCTCCTTCGGTGGGTTGCCTGAAAGTAAGAGCGTTCAGACCTCGGCCGCGGTTCGCAGCGAATTGAGGCCGGTTTCGAAATCCTTGCCCAGCATCTTGTCCATGCTGAAGAACAGGCACATCACCTTGGCCATCAGCGGCTGCGGCCCGTGGATCGCCCAGGTGACGGTCGTGGCCGCGCCCTCCGGCTCAAGGGTGAATTCGGCGATATTGTGGGCGACGAAGGGCTTGGTGAAATCGAGCTTGATCGTGACCTTGGACGGGACCGCGGCCTCCATGATCTCCATCCGCCCGGCGCCGGCCTTGTTGTTGCCTTCCCAGGCGTAGGTGGCGCCGACCCCGCGCGCCGCGCCGCCATAGGTGCGCTTGAGGTTGGGATCGAGCCCCTCATAGGGCGACCAGGCGGTCCAGCGGTGGAAATCGTCGATCAGCGGATAGATCCTGTCGGGGGCGGCAGCGATGCGGGCCGAGCGGGCGACGCGGAAGCTGTTGGGCTTGGTCGCGGCGAAGGCGACGACCGCGGCGATGACCAGCAGCAGGACCACGATGATGGTGACGATCGTTTCGAGCATGCTTTCCTCCCCTTATTTTCGTTGGATATCCCGACAATGTCGACGCCCGGCCGGTGCGCCCTAATTCCCCACCATCCGCCTGAGCAGCTCGGCCAGCCGGGCAATCCCCTCCCCGGCGCGATCCTCGTGCGTCTGGGGAAAGGCGAGGCGGATGGTGTTGAGCTGGGGGTTGGCCGGATAGAAATTGCGGCCGGCGACCACCGCCACCCGCTCCTCCGCCAGTGCGCGGCGCGCGAATTCCTGCCCGTCGATCGCGGGCGGCAGGGTGACCCAGAGATACATGCCGCCCTGCGGCCGGGTCCATGTCACGCCCGGCGGCATATGGGCGTCCAGGGCTGCAAGCGTGGCATCGCGCCGGCGGCGGTAGAGGTCGTTCACGACCCCGATGCGGTCTTCCAGGATCCGGCGGGCGAGGTCCAGCATCAGCATCTGGTTGAAGGTGCTGGTGTGCAGGTCGGCCGCCTGTTTCATCAGTATCAGCCGGTGGATCACCTCGGTCGGCCCCACGACCCATCCGACCCTGAGCGACGGCACGATCAACTTGGAGAAGGTGCTTGTGTAGATCACACTGCCCTTGTCGATCCCGCCGGACCGTTCGGCGTCGAGCGCCAGCAAGGACTGCACCGGCTCGCCCTCGTAGCGCAGCTTCTCATAGGCCGAATCCTCGACCAGCGGGATGCCCCTTGCCGCCGCCCGGTCGAGCAGTTCAAGCCGTTCCGACCGCGTCAGGCAGGTGCCCATGGGGTTCTGGAAGTCGGGCATGAGATAGACGAATTTGGTGGACGGCGCCGCCGGACCGGCCAGCTCGCCGACCGTGCCGTAGGCCGCTTCGCAGGCGTCGAAGGCGCGGAGCGCGCCGATATAGGTCGGCGCCTCGGCCAGCACCCGGTCGCCCGGGCTGAGCAGCAGCCGCCCGATCAGGTCCAGCCCCTGCTGGGAACCGCTGGTGACCAGGATATTGTCCGGGCCGCAGGCGACGCCCAGCGTGCCCATGTAGAAGGCGAGCCATTCGCGGAGCGGCCGCCAGCCGCCGCTTTCGGAATATTGCAGCGCCACCCGCGCCGTGGCCGGATCGATGAGGATGCGATGCGCCGCCTCGGCGATATCGGCGTGTGGGAACACCGCCGGGTCGGGAATGCCGCCGCCGAAGGAGATCACATCCGCCTGCCCCATCAGCCGCGCCTGCTCGCGCACATCCGACGACTGGATGCGCGCGACGCGGGTGGCGTAGAGGGCGGGCCAGTCGGTCATGAAAAATCCCTCTCCCCTCGGGAGAGGGCGGGGCCCACCGCGATAGCGGTGGGAGGGTGAGGGTGTGCCCTACCCAACACCGCACCCTCACCCTCCCGCTTCGCG
Organism: uncultured Rhodospirillales bacterium; assembly: GCA_964574305.1. GTDB lineage: Bacteria > Pseudomonadota > Alphaproteobacteria > BOG-932 > Roseiterribacteraceae > BOG-932. The sequence continues at coordinate 3,847 of CAZNNJ010000424.1, forward strand.
GGTCCCTCCCTCTCCCGGAGGGAGAGGGTCTTTAGAGCGCGCGCGGCCGTCACCCGAACTTGAACAGCCGTTCGGCGTTCTGGTGCAGGATCAGGTTGCGCTCCTCCGGCGAGACGCCGGACATCGAGGCCTGGATGGTGCGCCAGCTATAGGGCCAATCGGCGCTGATATGCGGATAGTCGCTGGACCACAATATGCGCTCGGCGCCGACATATTGGCGGTTCTGCAGGCCGAACGTGTCGGTCATGTAGCCGAAATGGAAGTGCCGGTCGATATAGTCCCGCGGCGGCTTCAAGAGGCCGAATTTCTGCACCGGCTCCAGCCGGTTGTAGTTGTTCTCGATCTGCTCCTTCACATAGGGCACCCAGCCGAAATCGACCTCGGCGAAGAACACGTCCAAGGTCGGGAAGCGGTCGAAGACGCCGGCGAAGATCATCTCGATCATACGGTTGGGCGCATCGAAGAAGCGGCCATAACCGGGCAGCTTCGCCTTGTGCGCGCCCGGCATGCTGAGCGACATGGCGACATGGATGGTGAGCGGCATGCCGCGGTCGGTGAGCGCCTGCCACACGGCATCGTCCTCGTCCGAGATCGCCAAGGTGCCGTTGGGCCAGCAGCCGATGACGATGGTGCGCATGCCGGGGCGGCCAAGCACGCGGTCCATCTCGGCCAGCACCGCCTTGACCCCGCCGCGGGTCGGCATCATCGCCGCGCCGCAGAAACGGTCGGGCGCGGCGGCGGCGAATTCGGACAGCCAGTCGTTATAGGCGCGCATCAACTCGAGGTGGAATTCCTCGTCCTGGTTGGCGAAGATCGCCTGGCTGAGGCGCGGCGTCGGATAAAGCACCTCGGCATCGACATTGTCGCGGTCCATCTCGGCCATGCGGGCCTTGGGGTCCCAGCCGCCGGGGCGGATGTCGGCGAATTTCATCCAGCCCTTCATCTCCTCGGGCGGCAGGCCGGCGCAGTTGTTCCAGCCGAAATTGACCGGGTCCTTCACCCCCTCGATGATCCAGGCGTCGCCCTCGGGGAAGGACTGCATGCGCGGCGCGCGGTCCCTGAAGCGTGACGAGACGCGCGTCTGCCACAGATCGCCGGGCTCGGTCACGTGCCCGTCGGAATTGATCAGCCGGTACTGCCGCGAATTGCGATTGAGAGAATCCATCCCCAAGCCTCTGCCGTTCTGTGGAGCGCCGCCTTCTATCCTATATAAGATTAAAATGACAGACGGAGACTGTCAACGCTGCTCCCGATTTTACAATAACGTGTGGCGCGGCGGATGACGACGACAATCGCGGCGCCGCCTTTCCGCACGGCGCGGCAGGCAAAAAAGTAGTACCTCCAAGAGAATATCTGCTAAATCTCGTCATGCAGGGCGAGGGAACAGAATAACGTGACCGAGCAAATACTCCGGCTTTTCGTATCCTCCCCGGGCGATGTGATGCCGGAACGTCAGCGCGTCGACCTGGTGGTCGAGCGGCTGAACAGC
>CAZNNJ010000425.1:0-5335 GCA_964574305.1 uncultured Rhodospirillales bacterium
GGTTCTTCAATGCCTCGGCCTGCACCGCGCTGCAGGACTTCCTGGGCGCGGTCGGCACGCCCAAGCTGTTCTCCTCGGTCACGATCGACCAGTCGGCCAAGATGGTGGCGCCGGGGCGGCTCGGCATGTGGCTGCCGGGGGTGCATCCGTTCCCCTCCAGCGACGTGACCATGGTGATCGGCGGCAACCCGCTGGTCTCGATCACCAACCTGGACCTGCGCAACCCGATGAAGCGGCTGAAAGAGGCCAAGGCGCGCGGCTTCAAGCTGATCGTCATCGATCCGCGGCTGAGCGAGACCGCCAAATTCGCCGACGTCTTCCTCCAGCCGCTGCCGGGCGAGGACTGCACCATCCTGGCCGGCATGATCCGCCTGATCTTGGAGCGCGGCTGGGAGGACAAGGCGTTCCTCGCCCAGCATGCCGCCGACCTGGAGATACTGCGCGCCGCGGTCCAGCCCTTCACGCCGGACTATGTCGCCCGCCGGGCCGACATCCCGGTCGAAAAGTTCATCGAGGCGGCCGAGGCCTTCGCCCATGCCGGGCGCGGCCCTGCAATCAGCGCCACCGGCCCCAATATGAGCCCGCACTCCAACCTGGCCGAACATCTGATCGGCTGCCTCAACGTCGTCTGCGGCCGCTTCGTGCGCGAGGGCGAGCGGATCGAGAATCCCGGCGTGCTCTATCCGCGCTATCCCCGCCCCGCCCAGGTGATCCCAGCGGCGCGGCCGTGGGAAAACGGCCCCAAGAGCCGGATCGGCGGCTATGGAACCTTGGGTGGCGAGATGATGACCGGGGTGATGGCCGAGGAAATCCTCCAGCCCGGTCCCGGCCGAGTGCGTGCCATGATCGTGCATGGCGGCAACCCGGTCTCCTCCGTGCCGGATCAGCGTAAGGTGGTCGAGGCCTTCCGCAAGCTCGACCTGCTGGTCTCGATCGAACCCAACATGACGCCGACGGCGAAGCTGTCGCACTATATCCTGCCGCCCAAGCTGATGTATGAGCGCGCCGACCTGCCGCTGTGGATTTGGGAGATGCTGCTCTACCCGATCCCCTTCACCCGCTATACCGAGGCCGCCGCCGTCCCGCCGCCGGGCTCGGAGGTGTGCGACGAAATCCATGTCTTCTGGGCGCTGGCCAAGCGGCTGGGCCTCAAGATGACGGTGACCGGCGTGCCGATCGGCATGGAGACTGAACCGACGGTCGAAGACTCGCTCCGCATCGCGGCCCGGCACGCCCCGGTCGATTGGGTCGAGATCAAGCACCACCCGCGCGGCGCGGTGTTCGAAGGCGAGGCGCAATACGCCATCCCGGCCGACCCTGCCACCGCCGGCAAGTTCACGATGGCGCCGGACGATGTGGTCGCCGAGATCGCCGAGCTGGCCTCCGAAGGGGTGGCGCCCGGCAAGATCCGCAGCAACGGCAAGCTGTTCACCCACCGCATCGCCGCCCGCCGCCACCGCGACCGTTTCAACTCGCTGGGCAAGGCGCTGTCGGGCGTCCACAAGCGCGTGCCCTACAACGTCGCCTATCTGAACCCCGCCGACCTCAAGGCCAAGGAGATCAATGACGGCGACTGGGTCGAGCTGACCTCCGACAACGCCACCGTCCGCGCCATCGCCGAAGGCGACGAAACACTCCGCCCTGGCGTCGTCTCCCTCACCCACGGCTTCGGCGACCTGCCGGACGAGAGCGACTACCTGACCGACGGCGTGTCCACGAACCTTCTGATCTCCACCGACCGCGACCTCCAGACTATCAACGCCATGCCGCGCATGTCGGGCATCCCGGTGAATGTCGAGCGGGCGAGCGGGCCGGGAAATGCCTAACCGGTCAGGCCGCCGCCTGAATATCGGTCAGGCCGAAATCATCGCCCTTGAACAGAAGCGGCTCACCCGTCGCCTTCGCGAGCGCATAGGAAAAACAGTCGCCGAAATTGAGCCCGGCCTTATGGCGGCCTTTGCCGTAATCGAGAAACGCCTGCCGGGCCAAACGACCGTGCTCGACAGTCACGGGTTCGATGGCAATCCCGGCCCGCCTGAACAGCGTATCGACCTGGCGCTCGGCATCAGAACCGAGCTGGCTTTCGACGACCATCGACAGTTCGACGAAGCTGACGACACTGACCCGGCAGGATTCCGCATCGTGAATCAGTTGCGCGAAGTGCGCTCGTTCAGGCTCGCCATAGAGAACAGCGATCAAGGCCGATGTGTCGAGGATCACTTCGGCAAGCCGTTCTCGTCATAGAGCAGCTCGCCGTGATCGAGATACGGGCCTTTGATGTGCGCGGACACGCGATCGGCTATCGCCAGAATTTCGTCGACACTCGCTTTGCCCTTGCGACGCTCGATCTTGGCATAACGCTGCCGGAGCGCCTCCGTAACGGCATGCGTCAGCGTTTCACCGGTTGCATCGGCAATGGCTTGTGCCAGCCTGTATGCCTCCGGGTTCTTGATGTTCAGGCTCATGGTTCAGACTTCTACCAATCTTGTAGAATTTCTACCATTCTACCGCAGGGCTCTTCACGCGGAAATGGAAAATCCGGACCCGCTTTTGAGCGAAAATGAGGATTGCCGCCCGACGCGCTGCATAGCATTGAATAAGAGCCAAAAAATGTGAGCGTTTCGGGGGAAATCGATGACTGAGCAGCGGGATCGGCGGAAGACCTATGTGCCGCCGGAGCGGCCGGCGTGGCTTGCCAAGCTGAACGAGCTGGGCGCGCTGATGGACGGCAAGAGCGTCATCCCGCTGGATGAAGAATCGCTCTGCCGACAGGCGATGCTGAATACCGGTCTCGGCGATTTCGGCGAGGATGGCTGGCGCGACCGGTTCCGGGTGATCCTGGAGGCGATCGAGCGCGAGGCGAAGCTCACCTTCTTCGGCCGCATCCTGACCCGCTCGGACTTCGTCATCTATCTGGAGGCCCGGCTCAAGATCGCCGAGATCTATAAGCAGCACCCCGAAATCGAGGATGAGGTGATCAAGGAGCCAGTCTTCATCATCGGCTTCGGCCGCTCCGGCACCACCATCCTGCAGGAGCTGCTGGCCAAGGACCCGCAATTCCGCTCGGTCGAGCGCTGGGAGGCGCTGTGGCCGGTGCCGGCGCCCGAGACCGCGACCTACAAGACCGATCCGCGCATCGAGAAAGCGGCGGGCCTGGTCGAGGTCGTGCATTCGGCCTCGCCGGAATGGCGCAAGATGCATGCCTGGGGCGCGCAGATTCCAGTCGAGGATATCGAATTCACCTATTCCGGCTTCCAGTCGGAGGTCTATCCCCTCGCCTTCCGCATCCCGACCTATGAGCGCTATTTCGCGACGCTGGACCCGACCTATCATTTCAACTGGCATAAGCGCCTGCTGAAGGTTCTGCAGTGGAAGCACAAGGGCACTCACTGGATGCTGAAGAACCCGACCCATCTGGAGCGGATTCCCTATCTGCTGAAGGCCTATCCCGACGCCAAGTTCTTCTTCACCCACCGCGACCCGGTCACCTCGAACGATTCGGTCATCACCGTGCAGGCCAATGTCTGGTACTGGCGCACGGACGACCCGCTGGGCGGCGAGAGCCTGGACGAGTGGGTGATGCCGGAGGCGCGCGCCCGGCTGTGGGACCCGGTGATCGACTGGATCAAGGACGGCACGATCAAGCCGGGCTCCTACACCAACTTCATCTATGCCCGCTTCATGCAGGACCCGCTGGGGCAGCTCGAGAAGTCCTATCGGGAGCTGGGGCTGAATGTCGATCCGGTTACGTTCGCCAGCATGAAGGAATGGCTCGGCCGGAAGGCCGCAAGCGGCCATGGCAACAGCCAGAAATACGACCGGCTGACCGAGGACGATCCGGCAATGGCGGCGGAACGGGCGCTCTACAAGCGCTATCAGGAGTTCTTCGACATACCGAACGAGGCGCGGAACGCGTTCTAGGCTTCAGTCGTCGTCCGATTGGGGTTCCACCGTGATCGGTACCTTGAAGAAGGTGCGCCCGGCGGGCGTGGTGACTTCGATTTCAACCAGGTCGTCGCCCTCATAGTACTTCGCCGGCGTATAGAGCAGCGCCGCGCCGGCAACCTTCCTGTCGGCGCATGAAGGTGGGGCGCCGATCTGGGACAACCTGGCGAAATCGGTGATGTGGATCAGCTTGACCGCCCCGTGGGCTGGCTGCGTCCCAATCCGGACCTGCGGCGCGCCGGTGGCTACGCAGTCCTTGTTCACCGCGATCGTGAAATTGATCAGCCGGGTGGTTCCCGGGGCGATGCTGCGCGGCGTGCTCTGCGTGACGCCGCCGACATGGTCCGGCGGAGGCTCGGCGGAAAGCATCGGTCTCGTCTGTGTCGCCTCGAGCGGCGGAACCGCGCCACCCCGATCGCGCTCCGCCTCGCGATCGGAGGCGCATTTGAAATTGGCGTCGGTGCCGGGCCGGAAACCCTGGCTTTCGCAATAGCGCGTGTCCTGGGAATTGACGACATGCGGCGAATAGCAACCCGCCAGCAGCAGGAAAGCCCAGAGTGCCGCAAAAGCCGGGGCGGCAGCGATGCCACGGACAGTCATGACCCTCATCTCTTCGTTCATTTTCGACGTGCAACTCCGCCGGACGTCACGGATCAAGGTTCCGGCCGGACACATCAATAACGACAAATCGGGATGATTCCAGTGGGATCGCGGCAAGCAGGCCCCAGACGGCAGACGACGGGGACTGGTTCATCGCCACCCCCGCCGTCTTTTCGAGGTCGGCGTTCCGGTCGGAAGTTTCGTTCCTCTTGGAATTTTGACCTCATCAATGATAACGGCGAGGCTCGAATCAGGTTCCCAATTTATTCTATGATGCCGACGGGTCACGCCCATATAGGTGTTTGCCTGCCATGCCTTCAAACTCCGGAACATCGCTGCTGTCGTTGGCCGCCGCCCCTCTGCGGCAGGCGATTGCCGACCATGTCGTTGGGATCTTCAACGACCGCTCACGCGGCGAAAAGCCGGTCGTGCGGTCCAAGAACGGGCTGTTCGGGCCGGGTTCGGTGGTCTGGCGGGTGCATGGCGACGTCACCACGATGATGGTCGGAGGCGTCGCGGCGCTGCTGCTGCAGATGCTGCATCCAGGCGTGCTGTCGGGCGTGTGGGATTATTCGAATTTCCGCGGCGATATGCAGGGGCGCCTGCGGCGCACCGCCATCATTCCCATTCGGTGGCGTAGAAAGAAAACCCGCATATACCAACGCCGAACTGGACGCCGAGTACGCTAAACTCAATCCGCCACGGAGAGGCTATCAGGATTATTGGGCCTCCAGACAGGCCGATGAGGACATGAAGCATGTGCCCCAGGGCATGAGCGATTTCTTCCGCG
>CAZNNJ010000426.1:0-5325 GCA_964574305.1 uncultured Rhodospirillales bacterium
TGGCCCTGCCCGGCGCCGCGCGCAAGCCGGGCTATGCCCTGGCGCTGACGCTGCTGGCGCGGCGGCAGCGCGCGGCCCTGGCGCGCGTCCCGGCGGTGCTGTTCCACCAGACCGGCCCCGAGGCCTGCGACGTCGCGACCGATAACCGTATCCTGGCCGCCCATCTGGCCGATCTGGGCCGCGGCAACATGCTGACCCAGCTGGATGACGGTGTATTGAAGGTCGACTGGCCGGTGCCGGACTCGGTGCGCGCCTCGATCATCATCCCGTCGAAGGACAATGTCGGCACGCTGAAGACCTGCATCGATTCGATCCTCGAACATACCGGCGGCGTCGAATTCGAGATCGTCATCTGCGACAACGGCTCGACCCAGGAGCGGACGCTCAAATACCTGGCCGGGTTGAAGACCGACTCGCGGATCAAGGTCATCCCCTCGCCGGGGCCGTTCAATTTCTCGAAGATCAACAATGACGGGCGCCGGCATGCCACGGGCGACGTGCTGGTCTTCCTCAACGACGACACCAAGATCATCGCCGGCGAGTGGCTCGCCGAGCTGGCCAGCCTGGCCCGGCGCGAGGATGCCGGAGCGGTGGGCGCGCTACTGCTCTATCCCAATGGCAGCGTCCAGCATGCCGGGGTGCTGATCGGCGTCGGCGGCTCGACCGACCATGCCTTCCGCTATCTGGCCGGGGAAAGCCGCGGCTATCTCGACCTGCTGCGCTGCCGGCGCGAGGTCACCGCGGTGACCGGCGCCTGCCTCGCTGTCTCGGCCGAGCATTTCGACGCCGTCGGCGGTTTCGACGAGAAGCTGATGGTGACCTGCAACGACCTGGACCTGTGCCTGCGGCTGCGGGCCGCCGGCTACACCAATATCTGGACGCCGTGGGCCCGGCTGGAGCACTGGGAATCGATGACCCGCGGGGTGGATTTCACTGCGGAAGCGCTGGAGCGGCAGGCCGACGAGCAGCGCATCATGTCGGATCGTTGGGGCGACCTGCTCGACCGCGATCCCACCTATCATCCGGGCCTTTCGATCCGCGCGCCGGACTTTCGCCTATCAACCTAGGGCGCCTGTCGACCTGAGAGTCCGGCGTCCGCGCGGGGAACAAAAAGCCGGTTTTCTGATTATTCCGGAATTATGTTGCACTGCACCGTGAATGGTACAGTATTCCGCAGGGTATCGGCCGCCAGTCCGTAGATAGACGTATGGGAGCTTTGAAAGCGCGCGCTGTCGACAGGCGCGCAGACCTCGACATTTCGGCGGCCGCCTTGCGTCAAGGCCAGGCTGCCCCCGCCCGGCAGGCGCTGCTGGTGCTCGGCATGCATCGCAGCGGCACCTCGGCGCTGACCCGGGTGCTCGGCCTGTGCGGCGCCGCCCTGCCCCGGCACAGCATGGCGCCGAGACATGACAATACGCTCGGCTTCTGGGAGCCGCAGCCGATCGTCGATGCTCACGACAGCTTCCTGCGCCAGTCAGGCACTGGCTGGGACGCGATCGCCGCCTACCCCGCCTCCCTCTTCGACTCGGAACCCGCGGCGGCCTGCCGGCGCGGCCTGGCCGACCTCGCGGTCCGCGAATATGGCGACGCCCCGCTGTTCATTCTGAAAGACCCTCGCATCTCGCGCCTGATGCCGCTATGGCGGCCGGTGCTGGACGCGCTCGGCATCGCGCCGCGCGTCGTCATCATGGTGCGCAACCCGCTGGAAATCGCGGGTTCCCTGAGAGCCCGCGATGGCTGGAGCGAGCATCGCGCCTTGATCGTCTGGCTGCGCTATCTGCTGACGGCGGAGCGCGACACGCGCTACCTGGTGCGCTGCTTCATCGGCTATGGCCAGCTGATGAGCGACTGGCGCGCGACGGTCGAGCGCCTGTCCGCCGAGCTCGGCATCGCGCTCGCCAAGCGCAGTCCGGCGATGGAGCAGGCGATCGACGCCCATATCCGCCCGGATTTGCGCCACCACCGCCATCGCGCCGACGCGCTGTTCCACCGCGACGATATCGCCGACTCTGTCAAGCAGGCCTATCGCTGCTTCAGCGACGCGGCCGAGACGGGGACCGTCGACCATGCCGCGCTCGACCGGATCGCCTTCATGCTGGACGACGCGGAGGAAACGCTGGAGCGGATGACGCATAACGGCGTCCGGCCGGCGCCGGTCCGCGAGTTCCTTGCGCGGCCGGAGGCCGGCAATACGCTGACCGCCCTGATGCTGGCCGAGATCGAACGCGCCAACGACCTCGCCGAACGGTCCCAGCGCCTGGTCAAGGAGATGCGCGCGACCTGGACCTGGCGCATGACCAAGCCGCTGCGAGCCCTTGCCCGCACGACGGGGCGTATGATTGGGAAGCGAGTTTAGAACCCAAGGAAATTCGCCACAAAGGACACAAAGGACACCAAGAGACCACGGCCTCCCGGCGACTGCGTAGCCAACCCGGTCGGACGAAGGGATTTTCTGACCTTCGTGTTCTTTGTGTCCTTTGTGGTGAAAATCCCGGCTGCCGCTGTCACCGGCAAAATTTGCCTTGCCTCATCCGGCTGGGATATCGATCACCATCATCTGCTAACAGCGACGGTCTTCCCTGTCCGCACTGACTTCAGGCCTTCATTCCGTCTGGCGCGCCCTACCCCGCGCGCTGCGCCGGCGCGTGCTCTATTCGGCGATCGACCTCGTCGCGCCGCGCGCCACGCCGGTGAGCCGCCTGCGCCCCGGTCCGGTCATCGTCGGCGGGCAGCTGACGACGGCGAGCGGGCTCGGCGAGAGCGCGCGGCTGTGCCTCGACGCGCTGCGCAAGTTCGGCTGGGACGCCGGCCATCTCGACATCAGCCATCTGTTCCTGCGCGCGGATCTGCCGATCCCGCCGCCCGGCCCCGCCGCCAGGGCGGGCGAAGGCGGCACGCTGATCCTGCATGTGAACGGCCCCTATCTGCCCTATGTCGCGACCCGGCTGGGCCGCAGATTCCTGGAGGGGCGGCGGATCATCGGCCTGTGGAACTGGGAGCTGCCGGTCATGGGGCCGGATTGGCGCCGGGGCCTCCCCCTCGTCCATGAGATCTGGGTCCCGACCCGCTTCAATGCCGACAGCCTGCCCCCGGACGTGAAGGTGCCGGTCAGGGTCGTGCTCCACCCGATGGAAGCGCAGAGCGCGTCCCTGGGGGCAGTCCGCGCGCGCGACCGCTTTGGCCTGCCCGAGGACAAGTTCGTCGTCCTCGCAGCCTTCGACATGGGCTCGACCTATGGCCGCAAGAACCCGCGCGCCGCCATCGCCGCCTTCCGCAAGGCCTTCGGCGAGGATCCGAACTGCCTGATGGTGCTGAAGGTGGGCCACGCGGCCGACGCCAACTGGGCGATGGCCGACCTCAAGGCGGCGATCCAGGGCATGAGCAACGTTCGGCTGATGCAGGAGACCCTCTCCCGCGCCGACATGACCGCGCTGGTGGCCAGCGCCGACACCATCCTGTCGCTGCACCGCGCCGAAGGCTTCGGCCTGCTGATGGCCGAAGCGATGCTGCACGGTGTGCCGGCGGTCGCCACCGGCTGGTCCGGCAATGTCGACTTCATGACGCCGCAGGACAGCGGCCTGGTGCGCTACACCCTGGTTGCGGTCGACGACCCCCAGGGCACCTACACGGTTCCCGGCGCCCAATGGGCCGAGGCCGACGTGGACGACGCCGCGGAGTGGCTGCAGCGCCTGTATCTGGATGCCGACTTCCGGCGCCGCCTGGGCGAACGCGGCAAAGCCGCCGCCACCGAAAAGCTGTCGCTCGCCGCCTACCGCCGCGCCATCGGCGACAGCCTAGGCGAGCCGCCGGGTTAAGCGAGACACCCGTCATTGCGAGGCGCGCGGCGACGCGGGAGATAGGGGGACTTCCCCGCCCGAATTTTCGTGTATTGTCCGCGCCCTACCGACCGGGCCGCACAGGCCCATGAAGGCGCCCCCTTGGCGGAATTGGTAGACGCACACGACTTAAAAGCAGGACAGAGTGAGAAAATATCTACTAACTATCTGATTTCCAATAATTCATAATCTCTCAGACACTTACACATCCCTTACACAGTTCTTGCTTTTCACAGCAAAATCGCGTATGCGTACGCGTATGTCGGTTACACACAAAATCCTCGGCGGCGAGGTCAACGTCTACAAGCGCGAGAACTCACGCTTCTGGCAGTGCTCGACCTTCCTCGCCGGCAAGAACCGCCGCACCAGCACCAAGACGGATAGCCTCGCGCACGCGAAGGATTTCGCAGAGGATTGGTATCTCGAACTGAAGGGCAAGGCGCGTCACGGAGAGATCAAGAGCGGCAAGACCTTCAAGGTCGCGGCCGAACAGTTCCTGCGCGAGATCGAATTGCTCACCCAGGGCGAGCGGTCGGCAACCTATGTGCCGTATCACAAGTACCGTCTCGACGTGCACCTCCTCCCCTTCTTCGGATCGAAGGTGCTCCCCGAGATCACGCCGGGCCTCGTCCAGGAATATCGTATCCATCGCCAGACTTCGCGGGTCGATCCGCGAACCGGCCTGCCGAAGAAGCCGGCACGCAACACGCTGCATCAGGAAATCGTCACCCTTCGCCAGGCGCTCAAAACCGCCGAGCGGCACGGTTGGATTCCCTTCGTGCCGAGCCTGGCCGCCCCCTTCCGTGGCTCCGGCAAGGTGTCACATCGCGCCTGGTTCTCACCGGCAGAGTACAAGACCCTGTTCGAGGCGACCCGGCGCAGGGCGGCAAAGCCGCCCAAACCGCGCTGGAAATGGTCGTGCGAACAAGTGCACGACTACGTTCTATTTATGGCAAACACCGGGCTCAGGCCTGACGAGGCCGCCCGCCTGGAGTTTCGTGACGTGGAGATCGTCGACGACGACGCCACCGGCGAACGCATTCTTGAGATCGAGGTCCGCGGCAAGCGCGGTATCGGTTTCTGCAAAAGCATGCCGGGCGCCGTGCTGCCCTTCGAGCGCCTACGCAACCGGCTGCGTACCGTCGATGGCGACGGCAATCTCTGCGAAGGCAGATATTCGACCGTCGCGCCAATCAGCAAGGGCAAGCAACCCGAACGGGTTGCGGATGATCCTAAGGCGAACGCCAAATCCGGCGCGAAGCGTATCAAACCCGGTCCCACGGACCGACTGTTTCCGCAAAACCACCGCGAGCTGTTCAACGAGGTGCTCGACGAGCTGAACCTGAAGGTCGGTCGCGACAAGCAACGGCGCACAGCCTACAGCCTGCGGCACACCTATATCTGCATTCGGCTCAAGGAAGGCCCGGACATCCATCAGAACGCCAAAAACCGTCCACCCAACGGCCAAGTGGACCAAGAATACTAAACC
>CAZNNJ010000427.1:0-5314 GCA_964574305.1 uncultured Rhodospirillales bacterium
CGGCCAGATGCAGAAGCGCGACGGCTATACAAAGGACCTTTCGAACGGCAAGGATTACGACAACCGCGACTATTATTCCTGGCGGGTGGGTGTCACGCTGCGGCCGACCGACGATCTGGAGGATTATTTCCTCTATGACGGTTACTGGCAGGATACGAACGGCGGCGCCACGATCCCGGCCTATCTGAATGCGAAGTTCCCGCTGACCGGGCTGAATGCATCCTTCTCGCCGGTTTCGACCACGCTGCCCAACGGCAAGCCCAATCCAGCCTGCATCTATACGGTGACGCTGGCGGCCGCGGGCGCCGGCACCGTCCCCGGCGGCTGCGTGGGGCCCCAGGCGGCCGCCTATTTCGGCGTCTTCCCCACCCTGCCGTCGATTTTCGCCCAGCAGCAAGCGCTTGGCCCGCGGGAGGTCGTCGGCCGCTCGGTTCAGGGTATCGGCAAGGATTATTTCTACGGCTTCACCAACACCACCAACTGGGACATCTCCGACGGCCTGACGCTGAAGAACATCGCCGCGGCCCGCATCTTCAAGTCGCTGTCGACCGCCGACGACGTCGCCAACCCGCTGCCGGTGCTCAATATCGGTTTCCCCGGCAACCAGGTCGGCTGGAACGACAATTCGGTGCAATATACCGAGGAAATCCAGTTCCAGGGCAAGGCGCTCAAGGACAAGCTGTCCTGGGTGCTGGGCGGCTATCTCGAGCTCGACCATCCGCTCGGCTACACGACCGACGCCTCCACGGCTGTCGGCGGCGCTTCCTACTACCACTTCCATCAGATCAATCGCAGCCAGGCGGCGTTCGCCCACGGCATCTACGATCTGGGCGATTATGTCGACGGGCTGCGCTTCACCGCCGGCTATCGCTATACCTGGGATTATTTCTCGCTCAGCGAGCGGGGGACCAACAAGGTCGATGCCATCACCCGGGGCCTGACCGGTGACCCGACCGCGCCCAACAACTGTGCCGAGATCGCAATCTACGACCGGAACTGCGAATCCTCGACCAACGCGCATTTCAGCTCCTACGGCTGGAACGTCAGCCTCGACTGGCAGTATGACCCGTCCACGCTGTTCTATGTCCGCTCGGGCAACGCCTACCGGCCGGGCGGCATCAACCCGCAGGTGCCGCCGCCCTATCAGCAGATCAAGCCGGAGCACGTCACCGATGTCGAAATCGGCGTGAAATCGGACTGGGACTTCATGGGTATCCACGGCCGTACCAATTTCGACCTGTTCCATACGGATTATAAGGCCATCCAGGTCACGCAGCTGGTCCAGGTGACCGATGCGCAAGGCAACAAGCATGCCGCCTCGCTCGAGGCGAACGCGGCCGACGCGACGCTCGAAGGCGGTGAGCTGGAGGCGACGATCGTGCCGTTCACCGGCGTCGAGTTCTCGCCGCACGCCTCGTACCTCTACAGCCACTACGACAGGTATCCGACGGCATTCACTTCAAGCGAGCCGCCGCCCTTCTTCTACGATCCGAAATGGCTCTGGGGTTTCACCGCTACCTATCACCTGCCGATTGACGAATCCTGGGGTGACGTTGCCCTATCGGCGACCTACACGTTCAACGGCCAGCAATACGTGGCGCCGGCGGGTGGTGATATTTTCAACATCCAGCCGTCCTTCGACAATCTGGACGTCCGGGTCGACTGGACCGATATCCTCGGCTACTCGGTGGATGCGGCCTTCTTCATGACCAATGCCACGGACAATCTCCATGTCCAGGCGGTGCTGCCGCTCTACAACGTGCTCGGCTTCACTTCGCTGGTCTATAATGAGCCTCGCATGTACGGCGTCTCGCTGAAATACCGCTTCGGCGGTCCTTCGGAAGAGCCGGCAACCCCGGCCGCGCCTTATACGCCGCCGGTACCGCAGGCGGTGGCTCCGGCGCCGAAGAGCTATCTGGTGTTCTTCGACTTCAACAAGTCGGATCTCACCGCCCAGGCCAAGACGATCGTCGACCAGGCTGCTGCCAATGCCGGCCCGGCCAAGGTCACGCAGCTCACGGTCACCGGCCACACCGATACGGTGGGCTCGGATGCCTATAATATGCGTCTCTCCCGCCGCCGGGCCGAATCGGTTGCGGCGCAGCTGGAAAAAGACGGCATCCCGACCTCCGAGATCGAGATCGTCGCCAAGGGCAAGCGCGATCTGCTGGTGCCCACGGCTGACGGGGTCAAGGAGCCGCAGAACCGTCGCGTCCAGATCGTCTATGGCGGCGGCCCCACCTCGTAACAAGAGGGCCTCATAAGGCTGCGGTCCCCGGGACTGTTGCCTAAACAACACGCGGCGCCTCCAAATCGGAGGCGCCGCTTTTCTTTGCGCCTCTGAATGCTGAACCGGGACTCAGGGATGCTTGACGCCTCCGCCCCGGTCATCTACTCCGATCCGGCCTCGACCCACCCGCAGACCGGTCGCGGCTGAAATCCCGCCCGCGCGCCGCGTGAACCGGTCCTTGCCCGCCGGCCATAGATTCCCAAATCGCCCTCTATCTTGAGCTTAAGTCAAGATTGATTTGGCTAAGCCGATTGTCTGTGCGCATACCCGTGTTTTGGACTGCCGCCACCGCAGCGCCGCCAGGGTGCTGCGAGAAGATGAAACTATCCCGTTATTCTACAACGCAATAAAAACACCCTCCCTGCGGCGGCGTCCTGTCGCAGGGTGCCGGCGCCCCAGTGTCGGGGTCGTTCGGAGGCTTGACTGTTACTCAATTTCAAATCAAGTTGCGCTCAATAGCAGAAGGCGGTCCCGCTTGTCGCGGCGATTACTGCGTCTGACGCAATAGAGACAACCCGCGTGGCGGGCATTGGGGAGAGCACTATGTCATCGAAATTCACCCTCGCATTGCTGGCCGGTTCGGCGCTCATCGGATGGGCGCAGGCGCCGATTGCCGTCGCGCAGACCGATCAGCCGGCGGCGACGGCCAACACTGGCGGGCTGGAAGAAATCGTCGTCACCGCCCGCCGCAAGGAAGAGCGGGTTCAGACGGTTCCGATCGCGATCACCGCCTTCTCCCAGGCCGATATCGAGAAGAAGCACATCAATCAGGTGAAGGACCTGTCGCAGGCGGTTCCCTCGCTGGCGATGACCGCCAGCCAGTCCGACGTGAACGCGCTTTATTCCGGCTTCGTGCGGCTGCGCGGCCTGCCCGGCTCGGTGATCTATTTCGCCGACGTTCCGCTGGGCAATGTCGACTACAACGCGACCACCGGCCTGACCCACGGCCTGTCGCAGGGCTTCTATTACGACCTCGACAATCTGGAGGTGCTGAAGGGCCCGCAGGGTACGCTGTTCGGCAAGAACTCGATCGGCGGCCTGATCTCGATCGAGCCGAAGAAGCCGACCAACAAGTTCGAAGGCTACGGCATGGCGACCTTCGGCAACTATAACGACCGCCAGTTCGAGGGCGCGGTCAACGTCCCGGTCGTCCAGGACAAGCTGCTGGTGCGCATCGCCGGCCAGACCCAGCAGCGCGACGGCTATACCCAGAACATCTCGAACGGCAAGGACCTCGACAATATCGACTACTATGCCTGGCGCGTCGGCGTGACCTTCCGCCCGACCGACGATATCGAGAACTATTTCCTCTATGACGGCTATTACCAGCACTCGAACGGTTCGGCCGAGGTCCTGAAGTACGTCAACGAAAAATTCGTGCTGACCGGCCTGAACTCTGCCTTCTCCCCCGTTCCGATCAAGCTGCCCAACGGCAAGCCGAATCCGGCCTGCGCCTATACCGTCACGCTGGGCGCCAGCGGTGCGGGTACGGTGCCCGGCGGCTGCGCCAATGGCGCCGCTTATTTCCCGGTCTTCGGAACCCTGCCTGAGCTCTTCGCCGAGCAGCAGAAGCTGGGCGTCCGGTCGATCGTCGGCCAGTCGATCGCCGGCCTGGGCAAGGATTACTTCTACGGCCTGACCAACACGACCCGTTGGGACATCAGTGACGACCTGACGCTGAAGAATGTCGCCGCCGCGCGCGTCTTCAAGCAGCTGTCGACCGACGACTTCACCAGCGTCGGACTGCCGATCCTGAATATCGGCGATCCGGTCAACAACAAGACCTGGGGCGACAATTCGGTCCAGTACACCGAAGAGCTCCAGCTGCAGGGCAAGGCGCTCAACGACAAGCTGTCCTGGGTGCTCGGCGGCTATCTCGAGTTCGACCATCCGCTGGGCGATTCGCTGCTGCCGTCGACCGCGGTGGGCTCGATCTCCTACTATCACTTCCACAATTCCGAGCGCGACCAGGCGGCTTTCGTCCACGGCATCTACGACCTGTCGGACTATGTCGAGGGTCTGCGCTTCACCGCCGGCTACCGCTATACCTGGGACTTCGTGTCGATCCAGGAGCGGGGCACCAACAAGATCGACGGCCCGATCTATGGCAGCAACGGCATCGCGACGAACTGCGCGCCGCCGGTTCCGGGCACCTTCGACAAGAATTGCGCGACCGCGTCGATCACCCATTTCAGCTCCTTCGGCTGGAACCTGGCGCTCGACTATCAGGTCACGCCGGCGACCCTGGTCTATGTCCGCTCGGGCAATGCCTATCGGCCCGGCGGCACCAATCCGCAGGTCCAGCTCGAGTTCCAGAACCTGAAGCCCGAGCACGTGACCGACGTCGAAATCGGCGCCAAGTCGGATTGGGACTTCATGGGCATCCATGCCCGTACCAACGGCGACATCTTCCATACCGACTATAAGGCGATCCAGGTCGCCCAGCTGGTCCAGGTCACCGACTCGACCGGCGCGACCCATGCCGCGAGCGAGACGCTGAACGCCGCGTCGGCGACCCTGGAAGGCGCCGAGTTCGAAGGCACCTTCCTGCCGTTCAAAGGCGTCGAGATCAGCCCGCACGCCTCCTATATCTTCGCCCAGTACGACAATTACCCGTCGGCGTTCGGCGCGCTGTCGACCTCGTCCAAGCCGCCCTTCTTCTATCTGCCCAAGTGGCAGTACGCGGTCACCGGCACCTATCACCTCCCGGTAGACGAATCCTCGGGCGATATCGCGCTGGCGCTGCCCTATTCCTGGTACGGCCACCAGTACTTCACCGTGACCGCGGGCGAGGTCGCGAACATCATGCCGTCCTATGAGAACTTCGACCTGCGCGTCGACTGGACGAATGTGTTCGGCCATCCGGTCGATATCGGCGCCTTCGTCACCAACCTGACCGACAACACCCATATCACCGGCATCCAGGCGATCTACACGACCCTGGGCTTCACCTCCCAGGCGTATAACGCGCCGCGCATGTTCGGCTTCTCGGTCAAGTACCGCTTCGGCCAGGAGAGCGAGGAG
>CAZNNJ010000428.1:0-5310 GCA_964574305.1 uncultured Rhodospirillales bacterium
GGGGGTCCAAAACTTCGACCTTCCCCTTCGCCGTATGCTGCACAAGCGGCCCGGGCAAGCGGCGGGGGCGGAAGGCGGCGTCCGGCGTGATCGCCAGCAGGTTGGCCGACAGCGGGATGATCGGGCCACCGATCGACAGGTTATAAGCGGTGCTGCCGGCCGGGGTTGAGACCAGCGCGCCGTCGCAGATCAGTTCCTCCAGCCGCACTACATCGTCGATCGATATCTTGAGCTTGGCCGTCTGCCGGGTCTGGCGCAGCAGCGACACGTCGTTGATCGCCAGCGCGTTATGGACTTTGCCGTCCACCGTCCTGGCCGCCATGCGCAGCGGATGGAGCGTGACCGCCTGGCTGCGTGCCAGCTTCCGGGGCACGCCCTCCTCACGATAGTCGTTCATCAGGAAGCCGACCGAGCCGCGATTCATGCCGTAAATCGGGACACGCCGGCTCATATGCCTGTGCAGCGTTTCCAGCATGAACCCGTCCCCACCGAGGGCGACAATGACATCGGCCTGCATGGGGTCTACTTCGCCGTAACGTGCGGTGAGCTTTTGCAGCGCGCCCTGTGCCTCCGGTGTGTCGGCGGCGACGAAAGCGATCCGCGAGCGCTCAGTCTTCTGTGTCTCGCTTTCCATAAAGATGTTTGTATCTGGAGGGTGGGCTTGTAGCAATGAAAGCTATGCGTAGGGTGTAACCCAAAACGATGTCTATCGAACAGTTAGACGAGAGACGGTAAAACCGGCTCGATCGACACATCCTCGGCATCGGCTTTGCCGTATTGTCGGGTGAGTTGGAGGGAATTTCGAAATGACGCAGATGTCTTTGGATCGTCGTACCTTGCTGAGCGGGGCCGCCGCCGCCGCGATCGCTATGACGGTATGGCCGGCGAAGGGCGTGTTCGCCGATACCGCGACCGTGACCATCGTCCCGTTCACCGCCGCCGGCGAGCGCCAGCCAGCCGCCGCCGTGCCGAAGATCGTGATGACCGAGGCCGAATGGAAGGCCAAGCTCAGCCCCGCCTCCTTCGTCGTCTCCCGCGAGGCCGGCACCGAGCGGCCGTTCAGCGGCGAGTTGCTGAACGAACACCGCAAGGGCATCTTCCGCTGCATCGGCTGCGACACCGCCCTGTTCGATTCCGCGACCAAGTTCGATTCCGGCACCGGCTGGCCCAGCTTCTGGCAACCGATCGCCAAGGAGAATGTCGTCGAGAAATCCGACAGCACGCTGGGCATGGAGCGCACCGAGGTGCTGTGCGCCCGCTGCGACGGCCATCTGGGCCATGTCTTCGACGACGGTCCCCGGCCGACAGGCCTGCGCTATTGCATGAACTCCGTCTCGCTCCATTTCATCCCGGCCGTTTCAGCCTGAGAAAGACCCCGCAAGATGATCAAGTTGAATTTGCGCACCGCCGTCGCCGCGCTGGCCCTGCTGGCCGCCCCGGCGGCGCTGATCCTCCCGCTGCATGCCGGCGCCGCCGACCGCGAGACGGTGACCGTCATCCCCGACCCTGCAGCCGACGCGCCGCTGGCGGCCAGCCACGGCGCTGCCAAGGCGGTGCTGGCCGGGGGCTGCTTCTGGGGCGTGCAGGCCGTGTTCCAGCATGTGAGGGGCGTGACTCATGTCACCTCCGGCTATTCCGGCGGCAGTGCGCTCACCGCGCAGTACGAGACTGTCAGCAGCGGCACGACCGGCCATGCCGAGTCCGTCGAGATCACCTACGACCCGGCGGTGATCAGCTATGGCAAGCTGCTGAAAGTCTATTTCGAGATCGCCCACAATCCGACGGAGCTCAACCGCCAGGGCCCGGACGAGGGCACGCAGTACCGCTCGTCGATCTTCTTCGCCGATCCGGAGCAGCAGAAGATCGCCGCCGACTACATCGCCCAGCTCGACGCGGCCAAGGCCTTCGGCAAGCCTATCGTCACCCAGGTGGTGCCGCTCAAGGGCTTCTACGCCGCCGAGGCCTATCACCAGGACTTCGCCACCCGCCATCCGGACCACGCCTATATCGCCTATTGGGACCTGCCCAAGGTCGCCAACCTGCAGAAGGAGATGCCCGACCTGTATGTGACGCCAGTGACGAATTGAATTCCCGATCCGTCGCTGCGCGCCTCGCAACGACGGATCCAAAATTTGCGAGTCCACGATGTCAGACGAACAGATCGCCTGGGTCCCGCCGCCACGGCCGGAATGGTTGCGGGCCTTCAACGACGAAGGCCGGCATACCGACCTGCGCAATCTGGTGCCGCTCGACGCCGGCGAACTGGTCGCCACGGCCAGACGCGCCACCGGCTTCGACGATTTCGGCGACGAACGCTGGCGCGAGCCGTTCGAGATCGTGGTGAAAGCGCTGGACGAGGAGGCCGCGCTCAATTTCTTCGGCCGGCTGATGGCGCGCAACGACGTGCTGAACTGGCTGAAGGCGCTGCTCGGCATCAACGCGGCCTTCAGCCAATTCCCCGAGATCGCCGGCGAAGTCATCGACCGGCCGCTGATCATCGCCGCCCTGCCCCGCTCCGGCAGCTCGATCCTGTTCGAGCTGCTATCGCTCGACCCCGATCTCGGCTCGCCCTTGCAATGGGAGATGATGTTCCCCTACCCACCGCCGGATGCGGCGTGCCGGAACAGCGATCCGCGCATCGACATCTGCCAGCATCTGGTGACGCAATGGAGCCGGGTGGCGCCGAGCTTTTCCGCGATCCATCAGATGGATGCCCGCCTGCCCAACGAATGCATCTACGGCCAGGCCGCCTGCTTCACCAGCGAGTATTTCGCCTCCCAGTACCAGATACCGAGCTATATGGAGTTCCTGGCGACGCGCGCCGACTGGGAGTTTTCCTACAGCTTTTATAAAAGGTTGCTCCAGGTTCTTCAGTTCCGGAATCCACGCGGGCACTGGCTGCTAAAGGCGCCGTCGCACATGAACTATCTGCCGGCGATCTTCAAGGTCTTTCCGGACGCGCGGGTGCTGTTCACCCACCGCGACCCGATCGTCGCCCAGGCCTCGGTCATCAACCTGATGGGCACGCTGTTCTGGATTCGCAGCGACAAGCCGATGGAGGTCGCCGCTTTCGCCGGCATGCTCTCGCCCGAGGCGATGGCCTATACGCTCAACCGCTCGATCGACTGGCTGGAAAGCGGCGCAATCCCCAAGGATCAATGCTTCAGTTCGCTCTATGCCGACCTGATTCAGTCCCCGGTCGAGGCGGTGCGCAAGGTCTATGAGCGGGCGGGCATGGCGTTCAGCGACGATGCCGCCCAGCGCATCCGCGACTATCTGGCGGCCAAACCGCAGGGCAAGTTCGGCAAGCACAAATACGAAATCGCCGACCCGGCCGAGCATACACGGTTGCGGGGCGTGTTCGCGCGGTATCAGAGCTATTTCGGCGTGCCGAATGAGATTTGATCCGTCATTCCCGCGAAGGTGGGAATCCAGGATTTTTAGCCACAGATGACACAGATTAACGCAGATGGAATCCGTGCCTATGCGGTTAAGACCGCGAAGCGGAAAATCATCATCTGCGTTAATCTGTGTTCATCTGTGGCTAAATTCTTAACTCTTGATCTGGCTTCCCGCCTTCGCGGGAATGACGGAAAGGGAAAGGAACCCGACATGCTTCTCGAAGACAAAGTCGTCATCGTCACCGGCATCGGCCCGGGCATGGGGCGCAAGCTGGCGCTGGAGGCCGGCAAGGCCGGGGCCAGGCTGGTGCTCGCCGCCCGCAGCAAGGATTTCGTCGAGAGCGTGGCGCTGGAGGTCGGCGACCGGGCCGTCGCCGTCGCCGCCGACGTGTCGAAGCAGGAGGATTGCGACCGCGTCGCCGCCGCGGCGATCGAACGGTTCGGCCGGATCGATGGGCTGGTCAACAGCGCCTACGGCTCAGCCCCCTTCATCCCGTTCGAGGAGGCCGACCTCGCCGACTGGCGCCGGGCGATGGACGTCACCGTGTTCGGCACCCTGCAGATGGTGAAATCCGTCCTGCCGCACATGAAGGCCAACGGCGGCTCGATCGTGAACGTTTCGACCATGGAGACGCGCAAGACCCTGCCCGGCCACGGCGGCTATGTCATCCCCAAGGTCGGGCTGGCCGGCGTGACCCGCCAACTCGCCGTCGAGCTCGGCAAATACGCCATCCGCGTCAACACCGCGGTCATGGGCTGGATGTGGGGCACTCCGGTGGAGAATTACGTCGCCGGCATGGCGGCCCAGACCGGCCAAGGCGTCGAGGATTTCAAGGCCGGCGTTGCCGCCAATATCGCCCTCGGCCACATCCCACCCGATCGGGACTGCGCCAAGGCGATCCTCCTCCTGCTATCGGACTATGCGAGCGAGGTCACCGGAGCGTCGCTCGACGTCAATGGCGGGGAATATATGCCTCAGTAGCCACGCTTCCCCATCGATCGCAATCCATCAATTCACTGTCGCACCGCGCGCTATAGCGCGCCTGTACGGATGTTGCGAGGTGAGGGTGCGGGGTTCACGTCGGCGGCCGAAGAGGGCTGGCTTTGATTGGTTACAAATACTTCTTGCCCGATCGACGGCACGCCGGCCGCATTGAAGACGAACACCAAGTAATAACCGGGCAGCACTGCATTGGCGTTGGCCGGCACAGTCACTGTGATTTGTTGCCCGTTCTGGATAAGGGTCGGCGTCACATCGATGAATGTTTG
Source organism: uncultured Rhodospirillales bacterium (assembly GCA_964574305.1). Lineage (GTDB taxonomy): Bacteria > Pseudomonadota > Alphaproteobacteria > BOG-932 > Roseiterribacteraceae > BOG-932. Next base: position 4,671 of record CAZNNJ010000428.1, read on the forward strand.
ATCCATATTGGTCGCGTGCGTCGCCGCGCCAAAGCGCATCATTGTCACACGACCAACAGGGCTGGCATCAGCCATGGTCAAGCTCAATGTCTGTCCCACAGCCACACTGCCGGGCGCTGATGCACTCAGAATCTGCGGGCGGGGTGCGGGATTTCCAGAGCCGTCCTTGGCGTAAAGGTAGGGAGGATAATAGATTTCCGCGTTCAAATTGACGATCGGCCCGGGTGATCCGCCGCCAGCCGTCAAAACCGACCCGTCGGCCAAAAGCAGCGCATTCGAATGATAGAGGCGCGGTTTGGTGGCGGCGGCGCCAGTCGTCCATGCTCCTGTTGCCGGGTTCCATAGCTGGGCTGTATAGGCAACCCCAGCCAACACGTTGTGTACAGCGGAACCGCCGGTCACTAGGACCTGACCATCGGCCAACACTGTGCCGCTTGCATCCTGTCGCATCTGATCGATATTGGCGGTCTGCGCAACAACCGGTTTCGCTCCTGTCAGATCGATAGTAACCACGGAAGAATTTCTAATAGACAGTAGCTTTCCGGGGGCAAACATGACCGTCGGAAGGAGAGCCGCACCTGCCGGGGCCAGGTTTCCATACCGCTTGACCCTACCGATACCATCCGGTGTCATGCCCCAA
>CAZNNJ010000429.1:0-5304 GCA_964574305.1 uncultured Rhodospirillales bacterium
AATCTCGCGAAAATAGGCCGTCATTCATCAATAACGCACCACTTCCACAACGGAAACATCAATAGCGGCCGCCCGAACGTACCAACCCCGCGCTCGGCTTCGTCTTGCCGGGGACAGCGGCTTCGACTGCGATAGCTCCACAAACATCCTGTTCTTGTATTAAACAGTTACAGTCTATCAGAACTATACTACTTATATAATATTTTAGGTATTCTGTAATGATTCTTACAGAATCTTTAAGGCCACTATCGTGACGCTTCGTAGCAGAGACTCGCGGCAAAAAGCCAGAAGAAAAAGACAGCGACCGATGGAGCAAAATCGTGTTCGCGAAAGGGGGCGGGGCCCTGCGCAGGATTTGCTTGGACGGGCAGTCCGCCTGGCCTAGGGTTCGGCCGGTGTGAAACGGGTGATTAGATGTTCGATCATGTTGTGAAATTCGCCACCGCCGCTGCTCTTGTATTCGCTTTCGGCAACACCGCCCGGGCCGCCGACCTCGTCGGGGCGTGGACCATCCATGGCAGCGTGTTTTTCAATGCAGTCGATACGACCTGTCTTTTCAAAGACGAGGGCGGCGGTATTGCCGCGACCTGTGAGAATGATGGGAAGCCGGGCGACTATACGCCGGCCAAGGTGACGGGCCGGACGGTGTCATGGAGCTGGAACGCAGGCCCGGCAGTGCTGGCGTTCGATGGCGCCTTCACCTCCGGCACGGCGATCAAAGGCAAGATTACCGTCCGCGGTTTCACCGGGTCGTTCACGGCGACGAGGCAGTCATCACCCTGAGGCAATATGGCGCAGGCGGCGGCAGTTCGCCGCCTGCACATCCGTATTGCGGACCTCCGGCGCCATCCCAGCCGGGGTGGAAATGGATGTCGATTCCAATAATGGCGCTGAAACACGGCAAAGTGCTTATCCGCAGGCCATTTCGTTGAAATCCAGGGGATGCGTTTCCGTCATCGAGATCCTCAGCTTTAAAGTGTTTTATTTCGATTCCGATCTGAATAAAAATTCGTACATCTGATTCTGCTTATCGGGGCCAGCCATAATCATTGCAATGCCGTGTAATAATTTTCCGGCCGACATTGCCCTTGGCGTGTTTTTCCATGATCTTGGCGGCAGCCCGGATCGGGCATGCTTAACGACGGACCCAGGCCTCACGGCTCCCGCAGGATGTGTATGTGACCCCGACTGCCGGCAATCTGAGATTGGCGCTGATCGCGATCATCGGAATGATCGCGTATGGGTCGCTCTACCCCTTCGCCTTCCACCGGGTGGAGGGCGGCATCGGCCCGCTGCACACGTTGCTCGCAGGCTGGAGCAAGACGCCGGGGCGGGGCGATTTCGTCTCCAATATCCTGCTCTATATGCCGCTGGGCTTCATCGGCACGATCACCGTCGGCAGGCGGGTCGGCCTCAGCCAGCTCGCGCTGATGCTGGCGATCGGCTTCAGCCTCAGCCTTACGGTCGAGATCCTGCAATATTACGATGGCGGACGCGACACCGAGGCGACCGACCTCTATGCCAACACGCTGGGCACCGCGATCGGCGCGGCCGTCGGCTGGTTCTTCGGGCAGGATTTCCGCCTGCCGCTGCTGCGTGAGATTTCGGCCAACCGCGTGCCGGCGCTGCTGCTGACCGCCTGGCTCGGCTATCGGCTCTATCCTTATGTGCCGACCATCGATCTCCATAAATACTGGAACGCGCTGAAGCCGGTCTTTCTCCAACCACGCCTGCCGCCCGACGCGCTGTTTCGTCATGTCGCCGTCTGGCTCGCCATCTGCGTGATGATCGAGAAGATCGCAGGCGACCGCCGCGCCGGCGGGCTGATCGGCCGCTTCGCCGCCTTCCTGATCTTCGCCAGCGTCCTGATCATCTCGACCCGCGTGACCCTCGCCCAGATCGCCGGTATCGCCGTGGCCTTCGCCATCTGGCGCCTGCTGCCCTCCTTCGCGGCGCGGGTTCTGGTGGCCGCTGTCCTGATCGGCGCCTATGTCGTCGTCTTCCGCCTCGACCCGTTCGCGTTCTCGGCGACGCCGGGTCCCTATAGCTGGATGCCGTTTCTCAGCTTCATGCGGGGTTCCATCGATGTCGACGTTCAGTCCTTCTTCGAGAAGTTCTTCCTCTATGGCGGGCTGATCTGGCTGCTGGCCGAGGCCGGGCTGGCGACACGGAAGGCGACGTTGCTGGTTGCCGCCATCGTGCTGGCGGCGAGCTTCATCCAGGTCTATATCCCCGGCCGCTCGGCCGAGATCACCGATGCGATCCTGGCGCTCGCGACCGGCGAGTTCATCCGGGCGCTTAAGGTCGGGGCCGCCAACAGGACACGGCTTGGCACGCTCCTCGGCGGCAAGGCCCGTTCCGAGACGCCGACCGGGCTTCCGGTCACCGAGGCGATCGAGGATTACGCCGCGCCGGCGGAATAGCCGGCCACGGCGTAGTCCCGGTTTTCCAGCAGCGGGTTGCTGCCGTAATCGTCCTCGGTCAGGCCTTCGATCCCACCCGGATCATGGCTGCGGATATCGCTGAGCCGTGCCGCCGCGATCAGCAGGGCGCCCGAGATCGCGTTCTGCATCGCCCGCTGCTCGACCTTGCGATCGATATTCAGCAGTGCGACGCGTTCTGCCTTGGTCGCGATATTCAGCACCGAGGACATCTCCTCCGGAGAGGGCGGGCAGCCGGCGATGCTGCGATGGGCGTCGATCGTATTGACCAGGGCCTTGGCCTGCGCCCCGATCAGGGCGGGCTTTCCGGTGCCGCGCAGGACGCTCAATATATTCGCGGCCAATTCACGGACGGCGCGCTCGACGCCGGCCATCGCACGCTCGCGCGCCAACAGAATCTGATATTCTTCTTCAAGCTCTTCGAGATCGTGCACGGTCGCTCCAATGCCTGAATCGCGGGCCGCGGAAAAATGCCGCCGGCCCGGGCGCACAGTTTCACAGCAAGTCCAGGTTATGGAGCCTTCTACGCGCCGTGCAAAGCACTGGATTATGGCTGGTGATGGTGGAGTTGCATATGCGCTCCACCATTATCGCGGGCCCGGCCGATCAGATACAGGACGTGGTTACGCGGAAGGTCCGGCCGGATCGTCCATGCCGGCCAGGTCGTCGATGATCGGACAATCGGGGCGGTCGTTGCCGTCGCAGCGCTCGGCGAGGTGGGCGAGGGTGCGGCGCATGCTGTTCAGCGCCGCAATGCGGGCGTCGAGCTCGGCGATATGGGAGGTGACCAGCGCTTTCACCTCGGCGCTGGCGCGGCTGCCATCGTCCCACAGGGCGAGCAGCTGGCGAATTTCGTCGAGCGAGAAGCCCAGGCAGCGCCCCCGCTTGATGAATTCCAGGCGATTGATGTCGCGCCGCCCGTAGGTACGGTAATTGCCGGCGGTTCGATCGGCCGGCGCGATCAGCCCGATCGACTCGTAATAGCGGATCATCTTGACCGTGATGCCGGAGCGGCGGGCCGCCGTGCCGATATTCACCGCCGGGTGCGCTGGATGAAGGTGGGTCGCTGTCGTCATGGACAGCATCATGAACCCTCCTACGATCGGAGGGTCAAGGGCGTTCAGGCTATCGCACAAACGCCAAAAGCTCCGCCGAGGCGGAGCTTTTCAAACGCGAAAACATGGAAAGGCCGATAAAGCACCGGCCGCGAAGACTAAAAGCCTTCGCGATCCATCCGCTTGCGGAGAAGCTTGCGGGCGCGGCGAACGGCCTCGGCCTGCTCGCGGGCGCGCTTCTCGGACGGCTTCTCATAGCTGCGGCGAAGCTTCATCTCGCGGAAAATGCCTTCGCGCTGCATCTTCTTCTTCAGCGCGCGCAGCGCCTGATCGACATTATTGTCGCGAACCAGAACGTGGACGATGGGTCCTACTCCCGTTGCGGACACGAAGCCCTATGCCAAGGGCTTGAACACGCGTCCTGTGTTGACGAACTCAGAAGTTGACGACTTCCAAATTGGATGCGCCTTCTACCACTACAAGTCTGAATTTGAAAGGCCTTGGCGAAATGTCCCTGTTATCAGTCGTGCGCGTGGGCGATCCGGTCCTGCGGGCCATCGCTGCCCCGGTCGTGGACCCCACCGATCCAGCCATCGCGGCGCTGGCCGCGTCGATGGTGGAGACGATGGTCGATGCCCCCGGCGTGGGGCTCGCGGCGCCGCAGATCGGCCAATCGCTGCGCCTCATCGTCATGCGCCTGATCGCCGGGCGCGGCGCGGCTGACGAGCCGTTCCGCACCATGGCGCTGATCAATCCCGAGCTTGAGCCGATCGGCGACGAGATCGAGTTCGGCTGGGAAGGCTGCCTGTCGGTGCCGGAGCTGAGGGGCGTGGTGCCGCGCTACAGACATATCTTCTATCGCGGCTGGCTGCCCGACGGCACCCGAGTCGAGGGCGAGTTCTCCGGCTTCCAGGCGCGCATCCTGCAGCACGAGACCGACCATCTCGACGGCATCGTCTATCTCGACCGGATGCGCGACCTGTCGACCCTGGGCTATGGCCCCGAGCTGGAGGCGGCGGCCGAGGCGGCGCACAAGGCCGACGCCGCGCTGTGACCGAAGCACATGACAAAATGAAAGACGCCATCCTGATGGCGGCGCTGCCGCATGTGGCGTTCGACGGCTGGTCGATGAAGGCGCTCACCGCCGGCACGGCCGATGCGGGGCTCAAGCGGCAGGACCTGCTGCACGCCTTTCCCGACGGCGTCGCCGACGCCATCGCCCACTGGTCCGGCTGGGCCGACCGCCGCGCCGTCGCCGCGATGGCGGCGGCCGACATCGCCCATATGAAGACGCATCAGCGCGTTGCCATGGGTGTGTGGGCCAGGCTGGAGGCGATGAACCGCTGGCGCGAGGCTGCCCGCACGGCTACGGGATGGCTGGCGGCGCCGCTCCATGCGCCGCTGGCGACACGGCTGACCTATCGCACCTGCGACGCTATCTGGCACGCGGCGGGCGACGCCTCGACCGACTTCAATTTCTATACCAAGCGCGGCCTGCTGGCCGGTGTGGTGCTCTCCACCACGCTCTATTGGTTGCAGGATTCGAGCGAAGGCCATCAGGCGACATCGGCCTTCCTGGACCGCCGCATCGCTGAGGTGCTGCGCCTCGGCGGCCATATCGGCAAGGCCCGCGCCGCCCTCGACCGCATCGACCCCGCCGCGCTGCTGCGCCGGTTCCGGCCAAGCGCCTGAGGGCGTTGCAATTAGGAGGCAGGGAGATTATATCACCCCCCTCGCACGGCCCTAGTCCCCTTCGTCTAGAGGCCCAGGACATCGCCCTTTCACGGCGGTAACAGGGGTTCGAATCC
>CAZNNJ010000430.1:0-5303 GCA_964574305.1 uncultured Rhodospirillales bacterium
TGGTGACTCAAAACCCTCCCTCTAGTGAATCGTAGGCAGACGCAGACGGCCTCCGCTTTATTCCGCCGCTTCCAGCCGGCGCACCAGCGCGGCGCTGACCGGGACGGGGAAGTCCAGCACCTCCTGCGCCACGCTCTTACCCAGCGGATCGAACCGCAGGCTGGAGGTACAGCCGCCGTCCAGCGCGCCGTGCAGCAGGAAATTGAGCGCCGATATCCCCGGCAGATAGAAACGTTCCACCTTCGCGTTCTTTCCATCGCTCAGATGGTGGATATACCAGTCGCGCATCGCCTCCGGCGTCAAGGCGGCAGCGATATAAGGCAGGTATTCCGGCCGGCGTGCGATCACCGCGACGTTGGAGATATCGCCCTTGTCGCCGCTGCGCGCCCAGGCCAGCGACAGCAGCGGCAGGGTCGCGCCTGGTTCGATGTCGTGGGCCTCCGGGATCGGCGGCAGCGCCGGCAGCTGCTCGGTGGCGAAGCCGCCGTCGGTCGGCACGGGGATATTCTCGGTGACGCTGTCCACCGTCAGCGTCGCGCCGACCGCCTCCTTCGGAATCAGGAAGGAAAAGACGCGCGCCACCTCGGTCAGGGTCACGCCCAATGTCATGCCGACATGGCCCGGCGCCATCGAGATCGAGCCGGTGCCCTGCTCGCGCACCAGCATCTCGATCGCGCTCCGGTCGTGATGCTCGACCGCGATCCGGCAGATCGCCTCGCGCGAATCGTGGTGGCGGGCGCGGGCGCCGTAAGAGGCCTCGGCGCCCATGATCTCGACATTGGTGCGGCTGAAATTGGCGATGTTGCGGTTGCGCAGCATGGTGCCGACCCGCTTCAGCACCTCCTCGGCCACGCGCTCGCACTTTTCCTTGGCATCCGGCCCGCGGATCGGGAAGGCGATGACGCCGCGCCAGCCGTCGTCATAGGTGACGCAGACCTTGTATCGGTCGGTCGGCTTATGGCCGACGGCGCCTTTGACCTCGACCCTGTTTTTGCCCAGCTGGGTGAGCTCGATCCGGCTCATATCGGCGACCACATCGGGCAGCAGATAGCGCTGCGGGTCGCCGACCTCATAGAGCAGCTGCTCGGCCACCGAGCCGACCGAGACCAGCCCGCCGGTGTTCGGCGCCTTGGTGATCACGGCGCTGCCGTCGGCCCGGCATTCCGCGATGGGATAGCCGATATTCGCCCAATCGGGCACGTCGCGCCAATCGGTGAACAGCCCGCCGGTCGCCTGCGCGCCGCATTCCAGCAGATGGCCCAGGATGCTGCCCGCCGCCAGCCGGTCGTAATCATTGGGCGTCCAGCCGAACTCGTGCATCAGCGGCCCCAGCACCAGCGCGCTGTCGACGACCCGGCCGGTGATGACGACGTCGGCGCCCTTGGCCAGCGCGGCCGCGATCGGCAGGCCGCCCAGATAGGCGTTGATCGCGGTCAGCTTGGCATCGGGCCAGTGCTCCCCGCTGAACATCTCGCGCCGGTCGGCGAACTCGGCGGCGCGGTCCAGCAGGTCGTCGCCCGAGACGACAGCGACCTTGAGCTTGACCCCGGCCTCAGCGGCCATCCGCTCAAAGGCTGCGGCACAGGCATGCGGATTCACCCCGCCGGCATTGGTCACCAGCTTGATCCCCTGCCGGGCGATCTCGGCGATGGAGGGCGCGATCAGCCCGCCGGCGAAGTCGACGGCATAGCCCAGCGCCGGGTTCTGCGCCCGCATCCGCCCCAGCACCGGCATGAAGAACTCGGCCAGGAAATCGAAGATCATATAGTCGAGCCGGCCGCCCTGGACGAGTTGCGGCACCGCCAGCATCCCATCGCCCCAGCCGGCGCAGGCCCCGCCGATGCGGACGATCTTCTCGGCCATCTGTTCCTCTCGCCCGTTCTTCGGCCGCGCTCTCGCGGCGCCGCCCCGTTCTACGCCGGGCTGTGAGCCCGCTCAATCGCGGTGTTATCGTGGGGCGGGCTTTGGAGGGCAGGGAGCATGTACCAGTTGTACGGCCGCAAGGGCTGGGGATCGGCGCTGACGGAGCTGCAGCTCGGCTGGTACGGCCTGCCCTACCGGTTTGACGAGGTCGGCGACCTGTTCGCCTCAGAAGAGGCGCGACAGGAACTGGCGAAGATCAATCCGGTGGCGCAGCTGCCGACCCTGGTCCTGTCCGACGGCGCCGTGATGACCGAGAGCGCGGCGATCACGCTGCATCTGGCTGACGTCACCGGCAGCAGCGAGCTGGTCCCGCCGCCGGGCGACCCGGCGCGGCCGGCCTTCCTGCGCTGGCTGGTCTTCATCGTCGCCAACATCTACCCGACCTTCACCTATGCCGACGATCCGGCCCGCTTCGTCACTGGCGAGGACGCGCGGAAGGCATTTCGCCAGAGCGTCGACGCCTATGCGATCCGGCTGTGGCGCATGATGGAGGATGCGGCGGTAGGGGCGTGGTTCCTGGGCGAGCGGTTCTCCGCGATCGATATCTATCTGGCCGTCATGACAAACTGGCGCCCGCGCCGCGTTTGGTTCGCAGGGCACGCACCACATCTCTCGGCCTGCGCCCTGGCGGCGGAGGCGCAGCCGAAATTGGTCGAGGTCTGGGCGAAGAATTTCGCTGACTCGTAGGGTGGAAGAGCGCAGCGTATTCCGCCAGCCGCGCTTGGCGCGGCAATCGGCGCCAACGGATGCATCGTATGGTGGAATACGCTGCGCTTTTCCACCCTACGGTCTGATCGCTAATGCCCGGCGTGCCGGTGCAGGATCGCGTCCGCCAGCCCGGTATCGTAGGCCAGCCCGGCCGCGGTCAGCGTTGCGCCTTGCGGGAAATGGGAGACGATCAACCCCTTGCGCGCCAGCGCCACCCAGGCGGCCTGGTTGCCGAGGCCGGTCGCATCGCGGCTCGACACGACGGCGTCGCCCAGATGGAAATGGTCGCCATGCGGCGCCGGAATCCCCGCCACCAGCACCGACCCGTCATCCTCCTTGCGGATCACATGCCCATCGATATCGGCCAGCGCCTGCAGCAGGGTCAGTGTCTTGAGCTGGAGTGGGTTGAGGTTCAGCGGGTTGCGCTTGGGGGGCATTTCGGATGTCTCGGTTGGGCCAATCCGGCTGTTCTAAGCAGGCGGTGCATGGGAATCCAGAGTCGGCTTGTTCCATAAAATCTTGATAACTAGAACAAAATATGAATATATGAGAACTTAGGCGCTGAGGAGATTTCCAAGTGATTGAGCCCGAGCGGATTTTCAAACTTTCTAACTATCCTGGCTCTCTTGGACTCTCATGTGATGAACGCGGCGTGGCGCTGGCGGGTGTTTCGCTCTTGCTGCGCAGCGGTGATGGATTTCTGCCTCGCCCGGAAAAGGAGCTTCGCAGACTGCTGGTGCGCGCCTATGGGGCCGAGCCCGATAGGCGCCTGAGTGCCGGCTTGGGAAGCGTCGCAATGGGGCCCGCTTGATGTCGCGTATAAATACCTACGTTGATAAGGTCGCGAAGTTCAATGGCGCAAAATGGGGTGAAGACGAGGTCAAGGGGTCTACGATTCTGGGCCGCGCTCTAAGATTGGTAATACCCAAGGGTGCCGCTTCCGCCGAGCAGAGCGCTGTCATCTCAGCAGCAAAGGCACGGGCAGAAGAGCGTGGTATCGACTTCATCATTTCGCCGCTTTAGGAAATCAAATGCAACTTACCTGCTATTTGCGAGGAAGGATGGTCTATTTTCCTACACTAGGGAAAATAGGAACCGGATTTTTTAGATACATAGAGCCAGTCGAGACCGCTTCGGTTTTTGATAAGGAAAACTTGAAGCAAGTTTTGTTGAGAACCATTCGGCGAGGGAATCCTGCGATTCCGAATGTACGCCGTTCAGATGATCAGCAACCTGTACTGCCGAAATATGCAGGTTTGAAAACGTGGTCGGCATTTGCTCGCGGAGCAATACCTTGGAGCGTAAGCGACGACGATGGTCAATATCAGATCATAGGGCAGAAAAAGCTACCGGACCGCGGCTGGGAAGATGATCCTGGCCAGACTATCAATTTGCCGGCTGGCTCGACAGTCGACGATCTAAGCGATCGGCTGATCGCTATTCTCCAAACAAGAGCAAGTCACCCATAATCAACGCCCACCAGATAGAGCCCGTCCGGCGGCGCGGTCGGGCCGCCGGCGGTGCGGTCGTGGGCGGCCAGTGCCTGGGCGACCTCGTCCGGGGTCCACTTGGCCCTGCCGACCAGGGCCAGGGTGCCGACCATGTTGCGGACCTGGTGGTGCAGGAATGACCGGGCGGAGACCTCGAATTTCAGGTACTGGCCGTCTTCGACGATATCGAGCCGGTCCAGCGTCTTGACCGGGGACTTGGCCTGGCACTCGCTGGCGCGGAAGGTTGTGAAGTCGTGCCGGCCGATGAGGTGTGTCGCACCTTCGCGCATCGCCTGGATGTCGAGCTGGTAGGACAGGTGCCAGGCGCGGCCGATATCGAGCGCCGGGCGCGCGGGGCGGTTCAGGATGATATAGCGATAGCGGCGACGACGGGCCGACATGCGGGCGTGAAAACGGTCGTCGACCGGCTCCGCCGAGATGACGGCGATCGGCTGCGGGCGCAGATGGGCGTTCAGGGCCTCGCGCACCGTGTGGCTGTCAGTGGGCCGTTCGAGGTCGAAATGGGCGACCTGGCCCAGCGCGTGGACCCCGGCGTCGGTGCGGCCGGCAGCGTGCAGGCGGACGGTTTCGCCGGAGAATTTGAGGATCGCCTCCTCGATCTCCTGCTGCACCGAGGCACCCTCGGCCTGGCGCTGCCAGCCGACATAGGGCCGGCCGTCATGCTCGATGGTCAGTTTCCAGCGGGTCACGGCGTCAGGATGGCCCCGGGCGCCAGGTCCAGCGCGCGCAGGAACGAGGCGGCGTCCTGCGGGCCGCGATTGGGCCGCTGCACGGTGACCAGCTTCAGCGCGCCGGGATTGCAGGCGACGACGGGGCTGCCATCCTCGGACAACCACAGGATCGCGCCGGGCCGGCCTTCGCCGACGGCGATGGATGCCTCCAGCAGCTTGATCCGCTCGCCGCGGAATTCAAAGCCGGTGCCGGGCCACGGATTGAGGGCGCGCACCCTTCGGTCGAGGTCGATGGCGGGCAGGGTCCAGTCGATGACGCCGTCGGCCCGGTCCAGCTTGGCTGCGTAGGTCACGCCTTCTTCCGGCTGCGGAATATCGGGCAGGTCGCCCTTCGCCAGCCTGGCGACGGCCTCGACGATCAGCTCGGCGCCGAGGTCGGCCAGCTGGTCGAAGAGTTGTACGGATGTCGTCCAGCGGCCGATGGGGACGG
>CAZNNJ010000431.1:0-5301 GCA_964574305.1 uncultured Rhodospirillales bacterium
CGCCAAGTCGGTCACGCCCGGCACGGTGAAATGCGGATCGAGATAGAGCTTGTCGACATCATCGGCATTCAGCAGCACGATCTCCCCGCCGGTCGTCACCGCAGTGCGCCCGGCGGCGCGCGCGGCGCGGAGCGTGGGGTAGGGATCGATCCAGTAGTCGGCGCTCGCAAGATCGATGGGAACTACTGGGGCAGGGGACATAGCCATGTTGCCTGGCTCGTAAGCTGCGATCGCCCGAATGCTAGGGCGCCGACACCGCGCAAGGCAATCTCAACCGCCGAACGCCGAAGGCCGGCCTCAATCAAAGCTGACATAAAAAGTTCATAAAACTTTATGGAACTGTGCTTCGCGGCTCGGGTTGAGGCGACGATCCAACTCGAGGGCGGGGCTATCGATGCAAGACGATCACGATCAGGCCGGCGCCGGAATTCATCCCGGCTGGGATCGGCTGAGCCAGATGCTGCGGAAGAACGTGCTTTCGCGGCGGCGTTTTCTGCCCGCCGCGGCGGCTGCGACCGGCACTGCCCTGTGGCCTTCGCTCCTGCTTGGCGATCCGTCGCGGCGGACGGCGACATCGCTCGGCCTACCGGACCAGGCGAGTTGGTCCTCAAACAACAAGATCAAGCACGTCGTCATACTGTGCCAGGAGAACCGCTCCTTCGACCACTATTTCGGGTCCTTCGCCTATGCATTCGGCAAGCCCGGCGCCAGGGCGGTCGGCTTCCATCCGACCCTCGCCTTCAAGGACAGCGCCGGCCAACTGTTCCATCCGTCCCACCTCGCGCAATACTGCAACGAAGACCCCGATCACAGCTGGGAAGGCAGCCATGCGAAGTGGAACCATGGCGCGATGGACGGCTGGGTTACCGCCGAGGGCGGCAGCACGCGCGCCATCGGCTATTTCATCCCCAACGATCACATCTTCCACGTCGATCTGGCCAAGGCATTTACGCTGGCGGACCATAATTTCTGCGCCCAGATCGGGCCGACCTTGCCCAACCGCCTCTATCTGTGGAGCGGGACGAGCGGGTGGGACTATCTGAAGCCGACCACGACGAGCAACAGCCTGCCCTTCAACAACCCGTCGCTCACGGCACCGCCGCCGGTGCTGACCTGGCCAACCATGGCCGACGTCCTCGATACGGCCGGCCTGCCGTGGAAATGCTATTCGGTGATGGACGGGTCGGTGCCCTCGGCCATCGGCGCCTTCAACCCGCTGATCTTCTTCTCGCAGATACAGAAAAGCCCCACGAAGCTGGCAAACGCCACGGCCGAGATCAGCGAGTTCTTCGCCGACCTCAAGGCCGGCACGCTGCCCGCAGTCTCATGGATCGTCACCGAGGCGACGGTCTGCGAGCATCCGCCGGCGCCGCCGGACATGGGCCAGCTGTTCGCCGCGCGGGTGGTTCAGGAGTTGATGAATTCCAGCGCCTGGGATTCGACCGCCTTGTTCCTGACCTATGACGAGGGCGGCGGGTTCTTCGAAAGTGTGCCGCCGGTCATCCTGGAGAGCGTTCCGCACGGGCTGCCCCAGGCCGGCGCGGCGGTGGGGCCGGCCTTCCGCGTGCCGCTGTTTATCGTATCGCCCTATGCGCGGGCCGGCACGGTGTTCAAGGAGACCGTCGATCACACGTCGATACTGCAGTTCGTCGAGCAGACCTTCACGACCAGCGCGAAGCCGGTCCATCTGCCGACCATCGCACCCCGCCGCCGGACCCTGAACCACCTGGCCAACGCGTTCGATTTCACGCAGAAACCCATCGCGCCGACGCTGCCGACGGCGAAGGACCTCTATCCCAATGCCAAGCAGGAATATCTCATCCTGAACGGCAAGGGCACGGTTTCCAGCTGCGCGACGAAAGCGCCGACATGGCTGCCGCAGTTGCTGGGGGTGTAGGGCAGGCTTGGCGCGTGCCGTACGGCTTTTTAGGGCAGGCTATACCAAGTCGAACGGCCGCCGCCGTGTCGGAGCAGAAGATGCTTGTCGACGAGAGCGCTGAAGGTTGCCTTCAGCGTGTTGCTGCTGGCGCCCGTCTCACGAACCATGTCGCGGGTCGTGGCGCGCCCATGCGCTCGGGCATAATCCAGGATATTAATCGCCAGCTCTGGCAGCGCGGCAACGATCGCGTTTCTTTCGCGCTCGACCTTCGCCTCCAGATGGCGTTTTTGCTGCAGTAAGGCGCGTAGGAAGAACATCAGCCAAGGCTGCCAATTCGGTGCCGGCGTGTTGATGGTCTGCTGCGTTTGCCGCAATGCAAGGTAGTAGCCCTCCTTGTTGCGCTCGACGACGCTTTCAAGCGAGCCGTAGGGGACATGCGCATATCCTGCCTGCAGCAGGAGCAATGTCGTGAGAATTCGGCTCAAACGCCCGTTTCCGTCCTGAAACGGATGAATCTCCAGAAATGTGACCACAAACACAGCGACAATTAAAAGCGGATGGAGGCGCTTCAGGTCACGGGATTCGTCGAGCCAAGCTGTCAGCTCGGCCATGCGCCTCGGTGTATCGAACGGTGCAGCCGTTTCGAACACGATCCCGATCATTCTCCCATCCACATCGAACGCGCCGACATTGTTCGGGAGCTCCTTATACTCTCCACGATGCCGCTCATCCTTGTCGCTGTAGCGGAGGAGATCGCGGTGCAGCTGGCGGATATGGTTTTCGTTGACGGGTATATCCTGCCAGGCGTGGAAGACGGTTTCCGTCACTTCGGCATAGCCGGCTACCTCTTGCTCATCCCGGCTGGCGAAGGACTTGATCTCCAGCCTGGCGAGGAGGTGTTCGACGTCCCGGTCGTTCAGCTTGCTGCCTTCGATGCGCGTGGACGATCCGACACTCTCGATGGTCGCAACGCGTCGCAATGCATTCAGACGCTCGGGCGCCAAGGTTCCGAGGGCACGCCAAGCGCCCTTGAACTCATCGAGCTCCGACAGCAGCGTCAGCATCTCTGGCGTGATCTGGATGGTCTCGGTATTGAGCATACCGGATTAGCTACCCGATTATACCGGATTGTCCACCGGAATACGGCCCGGAGGTTCGCTCCGTTTTCTCCAACCGGGTGCTTTCTAAGCCGCCCGGCGCCTTCCGCCCGAACCCTCGGCCTCGAACAGCTCGGACAGCTTGCCCAGCATCGTGCCGCCGAGTTGCTCGGCGTCGACCAGGGTGACGGCGCGGCGGTAATAGCGGGTGACGTCATGGCCGATGCCGATGGCGATCAGCTCGACCGCGCCGCCGGTTTCGATCTGCCGGATGACCTCGCGCAGATGCTGCTCGAGATAGTTGCCGCTGTTGATCGAGAGGGTGGAATCGTCGACTGGCGCGCCGTCGGAGATCACCATCAGGATGCGGCGCTGTTCGGGCCGGCCCATCAGGCGGTTATAGGCCCATAGCAGCGCCTCGCCGTCGATGTTCTCCTTCAGCAGGCCCTCGCGCAGCATGAGGCCGAGATTCTTGCGTGCCCGCCGCCAGGGGGCATCAGCGGACTTGTAGACGATATGGCGCAGGTCGTTGAGGCGGCCGGGGCTGATCGGCTTGCCGGCGGCGAGCCATTTCTCGCGCGACTGGCCGCCCTTCCAGGCCCGGGTGGTGAAGCCCAGGATTTCCACCTTGACGCCGCAGCGCTCCAGCGTGTGCGCCAGTATGTCGGCCGACAGCGCCGCGATGGTGATCGGCCGGCCGCGCATCGAACCGGAATTGTCGATCAGCAGGCTGACGACGGTGTCGCGGAAATCGGTCTGCTTCTCCTGCTTGAAGGAGAGTGGCAGGACCGGGTTGATGACCACGCGGGCGAGCCGGGCCGTGTCGAGGATGCCTTCCTCCAGGTCGAACTCCCAGGCGCGGGTCTGCTTGGCCAGCAGGCGGCGCTGCAGCCGGTTGGCCAGCCGGGCGACGACGCCGTGCAGATGCTGCAGCTGCTGGTCCAGCAGGCGGCGCAGGCGGGTCAGCTCCTCCGGGTCGGCCAGGTCGTCGGCGCCGACGACCTCGTCGAACTGGGTGGTGAAGGCCTTGTAGGCGCTGCGGTCGGTCGAGTCCGAGGGCGGAGCGCGCTGCGGGGTGGCGTCGGAATCTTCCTCCTCGTCGCCATCGCCGCCTTCCGCGGCCTCGCTCATCGCGACCTCGATCTCGGCCGCCTCGTCGCTTTCGCCGTCGCCCATGGTCGGGCGCATCTCACCGGCCTGCTGCTCGCTCTGGCTGCCCTGATCCTCGGATTCGGACTCCTCCTCGTTCTCGTCGTCGTCCTCGGCCTGGCCGTCGCCGGCCTGCTCGTCCTCCATCTCAGGCCCGACATCGAGCGAAAGCTGGGAGAGCAGCCGGCGACTCTCGCGGGCATATTCGTCCTGGTCGTGCAGCAGCTTGTTCAGGCTGTCGAAATGCGTCGGCATATGCTCGGCGACGAAGGGGCGCCAAGCATCGACCATCGCCTTGGCCGAGGATGGGGGATGCTCGCCGGTCAGCGCCTCGCGCGCCAGCAGCTTCAGCGCCTCGGGCAGCATCGCGTCGTCGCGCCCGGCCGCGCGGTCGAAGCCCTGGCGGCGGGCGCGGTCGTCGATCGCCGCGCCCAGATTGGCGGCGACGCCGGCCATCTCCCTGGCGCCGATCGCCTCGACCCGCGCCTGCTCCAGCGCCTCGAAGGCGGCGCGGGCCTGGGTCGAGCTCGGCATGCGATAGGCATGGATGCCGGGATCGTGATGGCGCAGCTTCAGCGCCACCGCGTCGGCGGCACCGCGGGCGATCGCCGCGTCGCGGGGGTTGAGGTCGCGGGCGGGATTGGGGATGCGCACGCGCTTGCCCACGACCGACGGCGCGTCGTTGGAGAAATTGACCTCGACCTCGTCCTGCCCCGACATGGCGCGGAGCGTCGCCGCCGTGGCGCGCTTGAAGGTCTCGACCGGTGTCTCGTGGTCCGAGGACATCGGAGCTTACGCGGACGGCGTGCGGACGCCGGTCTCGGGCAGTTCGGTGCCGAAGCAGCGCTGGTAATATTCGGCGATGATCGGCCGCTCCAGCTCGTCGCACTTGTTGAGGAACGTGACCCGGAAGGCGAAGGCGAGATCGTTGAAGATCGCCCGATTCTCGGCCCAGGTGATCACGGTGCGCGGCGACATGACGGTCGAGATGTCGCCGGCCATGAAGCCCTGGCGGGTGAGGTCGGCCAGCCGGACCATCGCGTTCACCAGCTCGCGGTCCTTCTGCGATGTCATCTTCAGCTTCGCCGTCACGATCTCGACCTCGGCCACATGCGGCAGATAGTTGAGCGTCGCGACGATGTTCCAGCGGTCCATCTGGCCCTGGTTGATCTGCTG
>CAZNNJ010000432.1:0-5301 GCA_964574305.1 uncultured Rhodospirillales bacterium
GACGATTGCGGGCCGGCCGCCCGTTGGGTGCTGGATACATCCAAGGAGGAATTCGGGATCGAGCGGATGACGATCGGCGGGGAATCGGCCGGCGGGCATCTGGCGGCGGCCACGATCCTGCGCCTGCGCGACGCCGGCGAACGGTTCGACCGGGTCAAGGGCGCGGCGCTGACCTATGGCTGCTATGACCTCGGCGGCACCGAGATGCGCAGCCGGGCGGGGCCCGAGACCTTGGTGCTGCACGGGCCGACGATGCCGCGCATTCTCGACAAGGCGCGCGGTATCCCGAACGGGAACCGCCGCGACCCGTCGGTGTCGCCGCTCTCCAACCCGCTAAGCGGCCTGCCGCCGGCCCTGTTCGTCGTCGGCACGCGCGACCCGCTGCAGGAGGACAGCGAGCTGATGTACGGCAAATGGATGCGAGACTCGCACAATGCCGAGCTGGTCATCGTTCCCGAGGCGGCGCACGGCTTCAACAAGCAGGCAAACAGCACGGCGGAGAAGACCAACGCCTATATCGCTGGCTGGACCGGGCGGCAGCTTGCGCATTGACCGGCCCTGGGGCTGGATTTTCCGGCCTTAAGAGCCCACAACCCGCCCATGACGCAGATGCTTCAAATCGGCGACGTGACGGTGCCGGGCAGTGTCCTGCTCGCGCCGATGACCGGCGTGACAGACTTGCCGTTCCGCCGCGCGGCCGCGCGCCTCGGCGCCCCCTATGTCGCGACCGAGATGGTGGCCTGCGCCGAGTTCGCGCGCGGGCGGCCCGATGTCGTGCGCCGGGCGGCGGTGGGGGAGGGGTTGCCGCTGATGGTGGTTCAACTCGTCGGCCACGATCCGCGCTGGATCGCGGAGGGCGCCAGGATGGCCGAGGCCTCCGGCGCCGATATCGTCGACCTCAATATGGGCTGCCCGGCCAAGGAGGTGACGGGCTGCGCTTCCGGTTCGGCGCTGATGCGCGACCTCGACCAGGCCGAGCGGCTACTCGACGCCGCCGTCGGCGCCACCAGCCGGCCGGTCACGCTCAAGATGCGGCTGGGCTGGGACGACGCCTCCCGGAACGCGCCGGAATTGGCCGCGCGGGCCGAACGGGCCGGGATCAGGGCGGTGACCGTGCATGGCCGCACGCGCCAGCAATTCTATGCCGGCCGCTCCGACTGGGCCGCGATCGCCGCGGTCAAGGCCGCCACCGGTCTGCCGGTGATCGCCAACGGCGACATCGTCGATATCGCCTCCGCCCGCGCGGCGACGGCGTCGTCGGGCGCAGACGGGGTGATGATCGGCAGGGGCGTCTATGGGCGTCCGTGGATCGCCGCGCAGCTGCAGGCCGCGCTGGCAGGCAGCGGCGGGATGGAAGAACCGGGGCCCGCCGAGCGTCTTGTCATCGTGCTGGAACATTTCCGCGATAGCTTGCGCTTCTACGGTGACGCGCTGGGTCTCAAGATTTTCCGTAAGCATCTCGGCTGGTATGTCGAGGCCGCGCCGTGGCCGGCTTCCGCCGAGGCGCGGCGGGCGGCGAAAGCACGGCTTTGCCGTCTCGACCGGCCGGCCGAGGTAGAGTCCGCGCTGGCCGGTCTGTGGCTGGAATCCTCGACTTTGCGCGCCGCCTGACTATGATAGAGACATGCTCCAACTTATGGCTGCCAATCATGGCTGATCATCCCATGACCTCGCTTTCCGGTTCGCTTCGCCGCTCGCGCGAACGGGGCTTTACCCTGCTCGAGCTGCTCGTCGTCATCGCCATCCTGGGGATGCTGGTTTACATGGTCGCGCCGGCGGCGCTGCGGCAGCTCGGCTCGTCCAAGCAGAAGATCGCCGCGCAATCGGTCGAACGCCTGGTCGGCGTCCTCGATATCTACAAGCTCGATGTCGGCAACTATCCGACCAGCGACCAAGGGCTCCAGGCGCTGGTGACGAAACCCAGCGACGCTGTCGGCTGGGCCGGTCCGTATCTGAAGAACGCCAACGCCGTGCCGCTCGACCCGTGGAATCATCCTTACGTCTATCGCAGCCCGTCCAGCCGCGATAACCACGATTTCGACCTCTGCTCGCCGGGTCCGAACACCCAGAACAGCAGCGCCGGCGGCAGCGGGCAAATCTGCAACCAGTAACCTGTCCTACGGGATCGGCGCCTCGGTGTCCCAGGCCAATATTCCATAGGTCTGGGACTGCGGCGGGTCGATGCGCACGACCCCGTGGCGCAGGAAATGGCCGCCGCGGTCGGTGGTGACCCGTGCGACGATCGACACGACCTGAGTGACGTCGGCATTCGGCGGCTGCGGCGGCAGGTTCAGCGTTCTCAGCGCCTTGGCGACGGCGGGCAGGGCAGTCGCTATATCCGGGTCGCCGGTCTGATAGATCGACAGGTTGGGCTTCAGCCGGCGGAACAGCTCGGGCGTCATGCCCAGCACGCGCTGGATCTCGTCCAGGCTCTCGAACGGCGCCCCGGGTGGGGCATAGTCCAGGCGCGCCGCCCGGTACTGCGCAATTTTGCGCGCGGCGCCGGTCTGGTCGTTGTCATCGGCCTGGCGCCAATCCAGCATCGCGTGCGAAACCGCGGCCGCCTGCGAGGGCGGCGCGCCGACGGCGCTCATCAGGGCCGCCAGCATCTGCTGCGAGGCGGTGTTGGGATTCACCTTGCCGCTTTCGCTGGCGATCGTCACCGTCGCCTTGGCCTGCTTCATGCGCAGGCCATAGGGTCCGCCCCCGATATCCCAATGCGACTCCGACGAGTCGATCACGCGGAAGATCGCCTCCACCACGGCGCCGTCGGCCTGGGTTTCGGCATCGGCATTGGCGACGAAATTGGCGGCGATCCGCGTCTCGGTCCGGCCGGCCGACATCATATGGGTCATGACGAAGGACAGCATGACGAGCGTCCACAGGACGATGATCAGCGCGAAACCGCGCGACCTCAGGGTCGTCGCCCGAACCTTCGCCATCAGGGCATCATGGCCGGCCTAGCACGGCGTTCGGGTTTTCGCTGCCGGCCTTGGGCAAGGACTGCAGCTCCTGCGGCACCAGCCCGGCATTGTGCAGCTTCTCCCGCATGTCCTGGGTCAACGACCGCGCATCGCGCTGGTCCTGCAGCACGTGCGGCGTGATCAGGATCAACAGCTCCGTGCGCTGGCGCGTATTGTCCTGGGTGCCGAACAGCGATCCCAGGACCGGGATATCCTTCAGATAGGGAATGCCGGCATTGCTGCGGCTGACATTGTCGCTGATCAGCCCGGCCAGGCCGACCGTCTGCCCGTCCTGGACCACGACATGGGAACGCACCTTGCGCTCTGAGAAGGTGGGGGAGTCGATGCCGGATGTCGCGGTCTTCGCCACGTCGCTGACCTCCTGCGAGATATCGAGCGTGACCAGCCCGCCGCTGTTCACCTTGGGCACCACCTGCAGGATGACGCCGGTTTCCTGATAGGAGACCGAATTGATGATGTCGGCGGTGTTGGTGATCGTGCTCTGGGCCGACTGGGTGAGGTACGGCACGTTGTCGCCGACCTGCAGCCGCGCCATCTGGTTGTCCAGCACCAGAAGCTGCGGCGAAGATAGGATCCGCACGTTTGTCAAACTCTGCAGGGCGGAGATGGTCGCCCTGACGGCGCTCGTCCCCTTCGACAGCACGAAGCCGGGGAAATCGCCGGTCGGCGCCCCGGTCGCGGCGGAGACCGCGCCGGTCGCATGTTCCGTCAGGATGCCGGACAGACCCTGGTTCTGGAAGGCGAACTGCGTGCCGTATTTGAGATTGTCGTTCAGCGTCACTTCGGCGATCGTCGCATCGATCCGCACCTGCAGCGGCACGATATCGATCTTATGCATCATCCCTTCGATCGTGGTCGCCTCTTCGGCGGTCGCGAAATAAAGGATCGCGTTGTTCTTGTGGTTGGGGATGATGCGGATGGTGTTGGTGTTTTCTTCCGTGGGCGCCGACAGCGAATCCGTCTCCTCGACCGGCATCGGCAGGTCGTTTTCGCCGCCGGAACCGCCCCCGCCCTGATTGTCCGACGATCCGGAAGGGGTGCCGCCGGGCGAGGTCCCACCGCCCAGTCCACCGCCCGGCGTGGTGCCCATGCCGCCGCCCGGCGTGCCGCCGATGCCGCCGCCCTGGTTGTTGCTGTTGCCGAAGCCGCTCTGGCTGTTGTCGCTGATCTTCGCCTGGCTCCGGCCGGGCGCGGTCGATCCGGCGCCGCTCGCCTTTTCCTGCTGCGCTTCCTTGGGGTTGAAGGCGCGTTGCAGCATGTTCGCCAGGTCGCCGCTGTCGCCGTTCTGGACGTAATACACATGCCAGGTCCGCGCCGTGGATCGGCGGGCCTTGTCGACGAGTTGGAACAGGCGCCGCGCATCCTCGACGAAGCGGCGCTGCGACGACACCACCAGGACCGCGTTCACCCGCTCCATCGGGATGATCTTGACTACGCCGGCCAGCGCGCCCTCGCCCTCGGTCTGCATCGCCTTCTGCATTTCGGTCGCGACCTTGCCCGGATCGTCCGAGGTGACAGGGAACAGGGCATAGGACTGGTTGGCCAGGATATCGATGTCGAAGGCGCGGATCATGTTGACGATCGCTGCCCGCGCATTGGGCTCGCCGCTGACCAGCAGCGCGTTGCGGTTGGGATCGGCGATCAGGCGGGCGCTGTCGCCGACGAAGGGCTGCAGCACCCGGGCAAGATCCTTCGCAGAGGTGTAATGCAGCGCCGCGACCTCACTGCCGAAAGTGACGTCGCCGGCCATGGCCGGTTCGGTCAGCGCGACCGCGCTGGGAATCACGCGGTAGATATTGCCGTTCTGGGTCAGCGTCGCGCCGTTCTGGTTCAGCAGCGTTTCCAGTGTGCCCATGAGCTGGGCCTTGGGCACCGGCTGGTGGGTCTCAAGGGTCACCGTGCCGGCCACGGCGGGGTCGACCACGTAATTGACATGCAGTATGTCGCCCAGGATCTGGCGGATGACTTCCTTGATGTCGGTGTCGGCGAAGTTGAGCATGACATCGCCGTCCTCGCCCGGCTTTGCCCCGCCCGCGCCCTTGGCCGATGGGGAGCCGCCCAGCGCCACTTCCGGCGGCTGCAGCGGCCCCCGGGGCGGGGTGACGACGCCGTTGACCCGCGGGCTCGCCGCGCCGGCCAAGCTGTTGGCGTTCTCGGGCAGCGCCTCCAGCGGCTGCTGGTGGGATTTACAGCCGACCAGCGCGATCACAGCGGTCGAGAGCAGAAGGACACGAAGCATCAATGTTTCCTTGACGGCGGCTGCGGCGGCCGCATGTTTTCGCGCGGGTGGCGGCGGGCATTCAGCGCGGCCGCGCCG
>CAZNNJ010000433.1:0-5297 GCA_964574305.1 uncultured Rhodospirillales bacterium
GGTCCGGACTTTTCAGCCATGGCGGGAATGACGGTTGTCGCTGAGGCCTGCGCTTACGGTCTCGATTGTGTGGCGGATACCTATCTCGGCGCCCAGCACGGATTTGCCGTGCCGGATACGCCCGCCTTCGATGCCGCCGCAGCCGAGCAGCAGCGGGCGCAAGTCGAAGCATTGTTCACCCAGTCGCTGTTCTAGGGCTCGAGCCAACAGCGCCGGTCATGACCGCATAATCAAGGAGAAGCGCGTGTCGCAGGAATTCATTCAAGAACTGGCCGATCGGCAAAAGATCACCGACCTCTTTAACGCCTATGTTGACGCGCTGGACTATAAGCGCTGGGCGGACCTCGACGATATGTTCGTCCCCGAAGCGACCGCAAGCTGGTTTCAGAATCAATGGTCCCAAACGGGCCGCGCCGAAGTCATTGCTTTCATCCGGAGCTGGGTCGAGGACGTCAAGACCCATCATATTCTCGGCAACTACACGATTTCCATCGACGGCGATCGCGCGAAGGGCTCGTGCCGGGTTCGCGCGCATCACGCCGGCGTCGGTGAAAGGGCTCACCTTTTCGAGGAAACGCTCGGCGTTTTCTCCGGTGACCTGGTTCGCCACGGCGGCCAGTGGCGCTTCACGCATTTCTGCGAAGAGCTGTTCGTGATGCTCGGCTCCTTCGATGTCTTCGGGGACCGGGAACGCTAGGCGCTCGGCACGGGCGGCGACGATGAATGGAGGGGAAGTCATGGGCGAATCCGGAGGCAGGCTTGGCGGTAAGGTGGGGATCGTCACCGGGGGCGGTCAGGGAACCGGCCGAGGCGCGGCGCTATGTATGGCGCGCGAGGGGGCGGCGCTGGTTCTGGTCGGCCGTACCGAAGCCAAATTGCAAGGCGTTGCCGGGGAAATCGAGCGACAAGGGGGTCGCGCGATCACGGTCGCCGGCGACGTGACCCGGAGGGAAACGATCGACGAAACCGTTGCTCGCGCAATCGAAGCGTTCGGTCGGATCGATATCGTCGTGAATGCCGCGCAGTCGCCGGACCTTCGTTACGGGCCGCTTCTCGACGTGACCGAAACCACGATGTCCGAGCTTTGGCAGTCGGGCCCGATGGCGACCCTGGCCCTGATGAGGGCCGCGTATCCCTTCATGCGCGCCGCCGGCGGCGGCAGCATCGTGAATTTCGGCACGGGCGCGCAGTGGGAGCCGGAGCACTACGGTGTGTATGCAGCGGCCAAGGCGGCCGTCCAGACCATCAGCCGCGCCGCGGCTCGCGAATGGGCCGCCGATCGCATTCGCGTCAATGTCATCGTGCCGCTGGCCGCATCTCCGGCCTATGACGCTGCCTGCGCCGCCGATCCCGGTTTTGCGCAATCGTTCACGGCGAAGATTCCTCTGCGCCGGATGGGCGACCCCGAGAAGGATATCGGGGAGGCCATTCTTTTCCTGGCAAGCGATGCGGCCGCCTACATCACGGGCACGACCCTCATGGTCGATGGCGGTCATTCGTACCTGCGATGACGCGCGGGCATCGAGCGATGGCCGACGTCGTGCGGCGCCGCGTTCTCGAAACCGCACGACCCACCGGGCGAACCCGGCGAGGGACTGGAATGTCAGTAAAGGAGCAATGAACATGATCGCTGGCATCGTATTGTGGGTGGTCGTCGCGTTCCTGGTTGCGGTCGGGGCCATTCATCTGGCAGGCGGCAAGGCGATACGCGAAGCCTATGCGGCGTGGCGCTATCCGCCGAACTTTCACTTGGTCACCGGTCTGCTTGAGATGGCCGCCGCCGTTCTGCTGGCCTTCCCAGCGACACGGATCTGGGGCCTGGCCCTCGCTGCGGCCGTCACGCTTGCCGCTCTATTGACCCTGCTGCGGCATCGGCAGGTGTCGCATCTGCCGGCGCCGCTCCTGCTCGCGACCGGCCTGTTTTACCTCTATCTATGACGCGCCTTCCGCGATCCGGCGCGCCGGTAAGAGATGCGGCCAAGCCGGTGCCGGCGGTCGCCACCACGGCGGCCCACGTTCCGGGCCGTCCACAACTCGCTCCGATCCTGCATGCGTCCGCATCGGCATGTCCTGGCAGGGTGCCGTCATGAGCGAGCAGAAGATAAATCCCGACGCCGATGGCCTGATCGTCGCCACGCCGGATATCACCACGCCCGACGAGATCGCGGCTTTCCGCGCCTATTACGAGCGCACGAAGGGCAGGGCGCTTCCCGGCTTCGAATTGCTGCTCGAGCATCGCCCCGATGTTCTGAAGCGCTATCGTGCCGGCGTCCGGACGACGACGAGCGCCGAGTGGCGCGCATTTCCGCTGCAGATGGTGTTGCAGCATCTGCATCAGTATACGATCGCAGGGTACGGCGACGGGATCCTCTATCAGGTCCATGTCGCCCAGAACGCCGGCGCGTCGCGCGCGATGATTCTCGATGTTCTGGCCGTCGCGTTTCTCCATTCTGGCCCGCGCGGACTGAATTACGCCGCCTCGGAGGCCGGGGCTGCCCTGCGGGACTATGTCGACCCTCCGCCTGGCGCGTGGCCGGCAGGTTGGGCGGTCGACGCAGAGGCATTTCGCTCCGGCATGGACTTCTCCACGCCGGCTGCGAGCGCGGCCGACCTGGGCGCCCTGCGGGGCTGGTACGAGGAGAAGCTTGGAGAGGTCCCCAAGCACGTCGCTTATCTCGCCAAATACGCGCCCGACCTGTTGAAGGCATATCGCAACCGGTACGAGCACTGCCTTAGAGCGCTTCCTAAGCAGATGATGCCGTATCTGCTGCTCAACTATAACGCTTCGCGGGGATTTGCCGACGGCATCCGAGAGAATCTGCTTCTCGGCAAAGCCTTCGGCATGACGCGCGGCCAACTGGTCGATCCCATTTCCTGGAGCCTCTATTACGGCGGGATCGAATCCTTCGACATCGTCGAGCGCGCCGCTGGCGACGTCTTGGAAAGCCTGAGTTGAGGGTGGGACATGATTGTCATCGATAGCCAGGTCCACATCCTCGATGAAGACAAGCCAGACCGTCCGTGGGATCCGAACTTCGGATCCGCCGCCGGCAAGGCGGCAGCGGCGACACGCGCGCATTTCACTAAGGGTGCGGCGATCACGACCGATACGATGATGCTCACGGCGATGGACAAGGTCGGCGTCGACGCCGCGCTCCTGGTCGCGACATCGCATTATGGGTGGGACAACGGTTACTCCTTGGACGCCGCGCACAAGGCGCCGACGCGCTTCGGCGTGATCGGACGCATCGACGCCGCGGCGCCCGATGTCGAGGACCGCGTGGAGCGCTGGAAAGCCGATCCGGTTGCGGTCGGGCTTCGCATCCTTATCCTGAGCGATGTCCATCGCGACCAGCTCGCGGGCGGGTATTTCGATCGGTTGCTGGACGCGGCCCAGGCGAACCGAGTCCCGATCACGGTTTTTCCGCCGGGCTATCTGCCCAGCATCGCGGAGGCCGCGCGCCGCTATCCTGGAATCCAATGGGTGGTCGACCATCTCGGCATCGCCCAGCCACCGTTGATGACGCCGGATCCGGAACCATTCCAGCGGCTGTCCGAGCTTATTGCGCTCGCGCAGTACCCGAACGTCGCAGTGAAGATGTCCGCCGTACCGGCGCTGTCGCGGAAGAAATTTCCGTTCGGCGATCTCTGGCCCGCGCTCCATAGCATCGCCGATGCGTTCGGGGTCGAGCGCTTGATGTGGGGGAGCGACTGGACCCGCGTCGAAAGCCTTTTCAGTTACTCCGAGGGACTACGCTATATGTCTGAAACAAACGAATTTTCCGAAATCGAAAAAGCAGAGATACTTGGCGGGACGTTGAGCCGGATCTTCGACTGGCGGCCTGGCCGGGAGGGCTCCAAATGAAGGCCTTCCACCATCTCCAGGTTCAATGGGCGGAGCCCGGCGTCGCTGTGGTGCGGATGAATCGCCCGCCGGCCAACGCCGTGGACCAGGATATGTATAAGGAGTTGGCCGATTGCTTCGCGCATCCGGACCAGCTCGGCGACGACGTACGGGCGATTGTCCTGGCGGCGGAAGGACCACATTTCTGCGCCGGGAATGACCTCGACGAGTTCGCCACCATGACCCCGGCCAACGGCACGGAGAGAATGTGGCGGGTGCGCGAGGCATTCTTCGCGATACAGGAATGCCCTGTCCCCGTTGTCGGCGCCGTGCATGGGGTCGCGCTCGGGACAGGCTTGGCCATCGCGGCATCCTGCGACTTCATCGTCGCGGATCGCGCCGCGAAGCTAGGATTGCCGGAGCTTACGGTCGGCGTGATGGGCGGGGCGCGCCACTTGGCGCGAATCGCGCCACAGCCGCTGGTGCGGCGCATGTTTTTCACCGGCGAACATGTCACTGCGGCTGAACTCGCCGCGGCCGGCGGCGCGATCTTCCTCTGCGACCGCGATCGCTTGCTCGACGAGGCCCTCCGGTTCGCTGCCCGGATAGCGTCGTTCAGCCCGACCGCCGTCCGGCTGGCCAAGCAGATTCTCAACCGCATCGAAACCATGGATCTGCGGTCGGGATATGAGTTCGAGCAGCGCTTCACGGTGAAGATGAGCGGGCACCCGGACGCGAAGGAGGCCCTACGGGCTTTCGCCGAGCGGCGGCCGGCCGAATACATGCCGCGCTCTCCGAGTTGGCAGATCGAGGCCTGACCGGCAGCGCAGTTTCCCAGTTTCGAGAATAAACGAAGGTTAAGAGGGACAGTAAGTGGGACCCTATGTTGTTGGATCCTTTGCGCACGGCCGGAGCCGTAATAGAGCGCTTTGAGATGACGCGGCGGCAGCGGTGGCTGGCCGCCTTAAGCGATCCCAATGTGGCGATGATTTTTATGAGCTTGGGGGCCGGAGGGTTGTTCATCGAGCTTTACAACCCGGGGCTTATTCTTCCCGGCATCATCGGGGCGGTCAGCCTGCTCCTGGCTTTTTATTCCTTCCATACTTTATCCGCGAGCTATGCGGGCGTCTTGCTCATCCTCACGGGCATGCTCTGCTTTCTTCTGGAGATCAAGATAGCGAGCTACGGCATGCTGGCCCTGGGCTGGCCCGGGCTGGCCGTACCGTTGCAGCGCCGCCGGCTCCTGGGCCCCGGGCACGTCCCGGGCGGGCCGCCCTGCCGAGCGGATCTCGAGCTCGATCTTCTCGAGGCCCACCTCGGTGCCGGCCTGGTAGAGGCTAACCTTGACATCGGGATTCGACTTCGTGAAGCCGTTGACCAGCGCTTCGGAGATATTTCGCGGGACGGACGAATAGAACTGAATCTCTCCCGCGTGCGCCGCCGCGACGGCGAG
>CAZNNJ010000434.1:0-5296 GCA_964574305.1 uncultured Rhodospirillales bacterium
GCTGGCCTCAGGCGCGCCGCTGCCGACCCGGTTCGGCACCTGGTTCTGGGGCTGTGGCCTGACCCCCGGCCGGTGGGAGCCGAAGCAGCGCGGCGCCGGCTACACCATGCCGGACGAGCTGCCGATGCTGGCGCCTTACGCCGATCAGCTCTCGATCTTCTCCGGCTTCAAGACCTTCCTCGACGGCAACGGGCTGACCCCGCACCAGTCGGGCCAGCGGGGCATCATCACGGGCACCACCGGCAAGGAGCCCGACCCGTCGATCGACGTGCTGATCGCCGACGCCACGGGTCCCAACACCCGCTTCCGCTCGCTGGAAGTGTCGCCGATGGGCAACCCCAACAATACGATCAGCCGGCGCAGCAACAGCATCATCAACGCCGCCGAGGCCTCGCCGGTGGCGCTCTATGCCCGCCTGTTCGGCGCCGATTTCCAGGACCCCAACGCCGCCGATTTCAAGCCCGACCCCAGGGTGATGGCCGAGAAGAGCGTGCTGTCGGCGATCAAGGACTCGCGCGACAAGCTGTCGGGCCAGCTCGGCGCGGCCGACAAGGCGCGGCTCGACGAATATTACACCTCGCTGCGCCAGATCGAACAGCAGATGACGATCGAGTTGCAGAAGCCCGAGCCGCTCGCCGCCTGCAGCAAGGCGACCAAGCCGGACGAGAAGCCGGTCGGCACCGATGTCGAGACCACCTTCGCCAATCACAGGCTGTTCGCCCAGATCCTGGCCCATGCCTTGGCCTGCGACCAGACGCGGGTGATGAACATCTCCTATACCGACGGCGCCTCGTCGCTGCGCAAGGTGGGGGAACCGACGACCCAGCATATCCACACCCATGAGGACCCGATCGACGACAAGCTGGGCTACCAGCCGGGCGCGGCCTATTTCGAGAACCAGATCATGCTGGGCTTCGCCACCCTGCTGGAGACGCTGAAGAGCGTGAAGGAGGGCGACGGCACCTTGCTCGACCGGACTATCGTCATGGCGCTCAGCGAATGCGGCTATGCCAAGCAGCACACGCTGGAGAGCATCCCGGTGTTCCTGGCCGGCGGCAAGGGCAGTGGCAAGATCAAGACCGGCCTTCATGTCGCCGCGGCCGGCGAGCCCGGCACCCGCATCGGCCTGACGGTCCAGCAGTGCCTGGGTCTCTCGGTCAATGCCTGGGGCGTCGGCTCCATGCGCACTGCCCGCCCGCTGACCGAACTGTTCGTGTGATGACTAAGCTCGTTTTCAAAAGCGCCTCCCCCCTTGAGGGGGAGGTCGGACCGAAGGTCCGGGTGGGGGGTGATGCTTCCATTGGGAGATTAATTGGCACGAACGCGCGGGCGGCGGCACTACCTCCCACCCGTCAACGCTTCGCGTTGCCGACCTCCCCCTCAAGGGGGGAGGCACTTTTTGGATTTGCGCTTGTAATAGCATTAGCTACGGCCGGTACTTCCCATGCCGGCGGCGGTTTCTCCGTTCCGGTCACGCCGCCGGGTGTCACGGTCGAGCCGGCGCTGCATATCTCGGCGATGGCGGCCGGCATGCCGGCGACCACTACGCAAGGCTCGTTCGCCGATGCCAACGGCATGGCGCTCTACACCTATGCCGGCGATACGGTGCCGGGCCAGTCGGCCTGCGCCGGGGACTGCGCCAACGCCTGGCCGGCGCTGGCCGCGCCCGCCGACGCCAAGCCGGTCGGCGACTGGTCGGTCGTGTCGCGCGCCGAAGGAACCCGGCAATGGGCCTTCAAGGGCAAGCCGCTCTATCGCTTCGCCAAGGACAGCAAGCCGGGCGACGCGGCCGGAAAGGGCGCTGACGGCGGCCAGTGGCAGCTCGCGATGCAGCCGAACGCCCCGGACGAAGTGCCGACCCCGGCGGCGGTCAAGGTCAAATATGTCAGCAACGCCATCGGCGACGTGTTCGTCGATCATCGCGGCATGACGCTTTATACCTTCGATGGCGATGCCGCCGGCAAATCGGCTTGCGCCGGCGCCTGCGAGACGGTTTGGGTGCCGCTGAGCGCGGCGGAGCTGGCCAAGCCGATCGGCGACTGGACGGTCGTGATCCGCGACGACGGCAGCCGGCAATGGGCTTACAAGGGCAGGCCGCTTTACGATTACAGCGGCGACGCCAAGCCGGGCGACGCGCTCGGCATGCTGGCCGATGCCCAGTGGCGTCCGGCGGCGTTGCGGACCTATTTCCTGCCGGCGGCGGTGACGGTGCGCAAGAATGGCAGCGAGATGGTGCTGGCGACGGCGGACGGCATGACGCTCTATGCCCGCGACAAGTACCGCTTCTCGTTCGGCAGCTACAGCGTGCACGAGGACCCGCCGCCGACTTCGGCCGTCGGCCGTTCGGTCGGCACCGCGGCTTGCGAGGGCGACTGCACCCAGACCTGGGTGCCGTTCAAGGCCCCGGCCGATGCCCAGCCGACCGGCTTCTGGTCGATCGCCCAGCGTGCCGACGGCAGCCGCCAATGGGCCTATCAGGGCTATCCGGTCTATACCAACACGCGCGACAAGAAGCCCGGCGACATGCTGGGCCGCGACCTGTTCGACTATACCGACGGGACGAATGCGCTGTACTGGCGGACGGTTCAGCCTTAACCGAACAGCCGGCGCAGGCCGAGCCATGCGCCGGTGCCGCAGACCAGCGTGACGCCCAGCAGCAGCGGCAGCATGATCAGGCCCCGGAACGTCCCGCCGCGGAAAGCCGGCGTGAAATCCAGCCTGTGCAGCCCTTCATGCAGCCAGCGGTACCAGCGGCCGTCCACATCGGCGGCCAGCAGGACCTCGCCCGACAGTGGATCGAGGTAATAGCGGACATCGCCGGCGACGATCCGCTGTATGGGCAGGGTGGCCGCGCGGCTGCGGCTCTCGAAATAATAGCTGTCACCTTCCGTCAGAAGCTCGGCCGGACCTCCGCCCAGAAGTGCTGAGGCACGCGCCATGTCCGGCGGCGGCAGCGCCTGCCCTGAGGCGTCGACACGGCGGCGGCTTCCATCCCTGGCGACGACGATGAAGGCGGGCTTGCCGTCGAATGGCGTGAGGTCGATAGAAACCGCGTCCGCGATTCCCGCAAGGGCAGGCACGGCGGCGGCGATGTCGGCGCCGGAGGGCGGGGCGCCGCGCAGGTCGGCGGTCCGGGCGCCTGCGCCGTCCAGGAAGCCCCACGGGTTCATCGAGACCAGGCCGCTCACGGCCCAGCTCAGCACCAGCAGGCCGAAGACCAGGCCCGGCAGATGGTGCCAGAGCATCACGCCGCGATAGGAAGACCAGCGCCCTTCCGGTGCGCGGGCGGACTGCCTGATGCCGAGATAGAGGCCGATGCCGGCCAGGAAGCTGCCCAACAGGGAGATCCAGATCACGACCTGGCTCCACAGCGCTGTGTCGGCGCGCAGCCGGGTGAAATAGAGCCAGTGCGGCACGGCGCCCAGCCAGTTCCAGAAGCGCTGCGAGCGGGTGGCGATCTGCACTGCCCTGCCAGTCGTGCCTGACACGTAGAGCCGGGTCCTGTCGCCGAGGTCGATCCGGTAGAGCGGGCGGTCGCGGCGGAACTCGCCCGATACGGTCCATTGGTCGCGGTCGATGCGGGCAAGCGCGGCCGGCTCGCCGAAGGCGGCGGCGACCGACCAGGCCTGGTCTGCGGAGACGCGGCCGACCGCCTTGCCGTCGGTAAGGTCGATCAGGCGCACGGGCCCGTCGCCCTGCGCGATCCGCAACACGGGATGGCCGGCGAGCATTTCGACCTGCATCCGCCGTACCGCCAGCCGCGCGTCGACCGTGCCGCCAACAGTGCAACAGCCGCGCCAATCGAGCGGCTGCAGCGCGGCCAGGCGGCGTGTCTCGCTGAGCGAGGGATAGCGCACATACATCATGACGATGCCGGACAGGCACCACATGACCATCAGCAGCCCCACCGCTATCCCGAGATAGCGGTGGGCGAGGATAAGCCAACGTGTGAGGTGGCTGTCCATCGGATCAGAACTTGTAGGTGTAGCGCAGCGAGAAGGTGCGCGGCACGCCCAGGTTCCAATAGGTGTAGCGGCTGCCGTCGGAATCGCGGAAGGCGTTGCCGAGGCTGGACGCATAGGTCCGGTCGAACACGTTCGCCAGCCTGAGCGTGACGATGTTGCGCCGGTCCTCGTCCAGATAGACGCGGCCGGAAATGTCCAGCACCGGATAGTTGCCGTAATCCTGCCGGCCCTCGGCGAGGCCCGAACGGTAGACATTGCCGACGAACAGCAGCGTCGCCGTGGCGTCGAACGGCATCTCGACCGGGTGATATTCGACAGTGGTCTTCAGCTGGTGCACCGGCACGCGGTCGATCTGGAGGTCGTTTGATAGGACCGAATGCGAATAGGTGTAGTTGAGCCCAGCCGACCAATCGGTGAAGTCCGCGCCCAAATCCAACTCGGCGCCGCGCACCCGCACCAGGCCGGGCACGTTGCCGAATACGTCCTGGTTGGTCGTGCCGTCGAAGGTGGCGTAATCGATCAGATCCTTGACGTTGCGCAGGAAGCCGATGACCTCCCAGCGATAGCGGCGGTTGTCCGCCGTGCCGCCGACCGAGGCATTCACGTTGAAGCTGCGTTCCGGCTTCAGGTTCGGGTTGCCGCGCTCGTCGTTCGGGTCGTTGGCGAACAGCTCCTCCGCCGTGGGCAGGCGGAAGGCGGTGTCGACCAGGCCGCGCACGAACAGCGCCCCGGTCAGGTCATACTTGCCCGACACCGACCACACCGTCGTGCCCGGCCCCGCGCTCGGGTCGTTATAGCGGAATCCGGCGGCGATCTTGCCGTGATCGATCAGGTCGTCGCTGGTCGCCAGCTGGCCGAAGACGGCATGCACGTCCTCGCTCCTGGGCGTGATGACCAGTACCGCGTCGCTGCCGTCGTAGGCCTGATAGTCATAGCCGGCGATGGCGTCGATCCCCCGGACCGGCTGGATCTTGGCCATCAGATTGACGCCGGAATCGGTATAGCCCCAGGGCCCGTGATCCTCGATCGTGTCGAACGATCCCGGGCTGCCGACCACATTGTCGAACTCGGTATAGTGCGAGGCCCAGCGGTGGTAATAGCCCTTGGCGAAGACCTGCATATCGTCGCTGGGCGTATAGTCGATCTTGCCGCTGACGATATGCTCGTCGCGCTCGTTGCGCGCCTGAAAAACCAGCTCCGGCTGGGCATAGTCCAGCTTGGCATGGTCGAACTGATAGAGCGCCGAGAGGCGCAGATCGTCGGTCAGGTCGTAGGCGTATTTGGCGCCCACCGTATAGACCGAAGAGGCCCGGTGCCGGTCGGTCCTAGTC
>CAZNNJ010000435.1:0-5287 GCA_964574305.1 uncultured Rhodospirillales bacterium
GGTGCATCTGGCTGACGATCACGCGCTCGGTGCCGTTGATGATGAAGGTGCCGTTGGTGGTCATCAGCGGCATGTCCACCATGTAGACATCCTGTTCCTTGATGTCGCGGATCGAGCGCAGGCCCGTCTCCTCGTCGACATCGAAGACCGACAGGCGCAGCGTGACCTTGAGCGGCGCGGCATAGGTCATGCCCCGCTGCTGGCACTCGTCCACGTCGTATTTCGGCGGCTCGAGCTCATAGCGCACGAAGTCGAGCTCGGCACGGTCGGAGAAGTCGCGAATCGGGAAGACAGACCGGAACACTTCCTCGAGACCAGCGATCACGCGGGCTTCGGGGCGGGTCTCCATCTGCAGAAACTTCTCGTAGGAGCTGCGCTGAACCTCGATCAGGTTCGGCATCTCGATCACTTCCGGGATGCGTCCGAAGGTCTTGCGGATACGCTTACGGCCAGTGAAAGAGCGCGCGATTGATTCTGCCATAATGATCCCCAAAGCGAATGCCGGCCTGAAGCGCCGGCATCGAAAACGAGCAACGGGACGTCCAGGCCGCGCCCGAAGGGCGACCCGGCAAGGTCCCAAAACCGCCTGCTGCACAAACGGCAATACGATGCCGCCGGGGGAAACCCTAAGGTTTGCCCCCGCCGGACATCGCTGAGTTAGTTAGCCGTGAACAACGACACTCATTTAATATCGACTGTCGCGCCCGCTTCTTCAAGCTGTTTCTTAATCTTCGCGGCCTCGTCCTTCGAGACGCCTTCCTTGACCGGCTTCGGCGCGGCCTCGACCAGGTCCTTGGCCTCCTTCAGGCCCAGGCCGGTGATGGCGCGGACTTCCTTGATCACGTTGATCTTCTTCTCGCCCGAAGCGGTCAGGATCACGTTGAACTCGGTCTGCTCCTCAACCGGGGCGGCGGCGGCGGCACCGCCAGCAGCGCCACCCGGAGCGGCAACCGCGACCGGAGCGGCGGCGGAAACGCCCCATTTCTCTTCCAGCAGCTTCGCCAGCTCGGCGGCTTCCAGAACGGTGAGGCTCGACAGATCGTCGACGATTTTAGCCAGATCAGCCATTTGATAACTCCTAACTATGCCCTAGGGCGGTGGTTGTGCCCCAGGGGGGCGGGGTTAGCCCGGAAGGGCGGTTGATAGAAAACGATGCTTACGCGGCTTCTTGATCCTTGTTGGCATACGCGCCGATAACCCGCGCGAGCTGCCCGCCAGGAGCCTGAAGGATGCCGGCGATCCGCGTCGCCGGAGCGACGATGAGCCCCAGCAGCTTGGCGCGCAGCGCCTCGATCGACGGCAGGGTGGCCAGCGCCTTGACCCCGTTGGGATCGAGCAGCTGCCCGCCCAGCGACCCGCCGAGGACGACGAACTTCTCGTTCTCCTTGGCGTAATCGGTCGCAACCTTGGCCGCCGCGACGGGATCGCGCGACAGCGCGATGGCGGTCGGCCCACGGAACAGCCCGTCCAGCGTGGCGTGGTCCGTATCCTTGATGGCAATGCGCGCCAACCGGTTCTTCGTCACCTGCAGGCCGGCATCGGCCTTGCGCATCCGGCGGCGCAGCTCCGTCAGCTCGGCGACGGTGAGGCCGGTGTAATGCGCGACGACGACCAGCGAATGGGCGGTGAATTCCGCCTTCAACGCATCGATGGTCTGTGCCTTTTCAGCCCGATCCATGTCTCACTCCATCTTTCGCCACGGCCTCGGCCGCGGAATAAACTCAACTGTTTCCCAGGGCGCGCACGCGCCCGAGGCAAATTCGTTCATCCAAAACTTCAAGATGGAAAGCAGCTTGGGCGCGCTGTCTTCGCCTCAATTCGGCGGCAGCGTTCGGTCCCGTACCGGTTCCCGTCTATTGCGGGGGATTAAGCCGGCAAGGCCGGCGCCCGCAGTCCCGGACAGGTGGTTTCCAGCCCAGGGGGCCGGAGACCCGAAGGGCGCGCCGGTGAGGCAACGCCGCTTCGGGAGAGGCGTGTACTCTTAAGCCGAGGCCGGAGTCAAGGTCCCGACATCGACCTTGACGCCCGGGCCCATCGTCGAGGAGAGCGAGACCTTCTGGATATAGGTCCCTTTGGCCCCGGTCGGCTTGGCGCGGGTGATGCTGCCGATGAAGGCCTGGGCGTTCTCGACCAGCGCTTCTTCGGTGAAGCTCGCCTTGCCGATGCCGGCATGGATGATGCCCGCCTTCTCGGCCCGGAACTCGACCGCGCCGCCCTTGGCCGCCTTGACCGCCTCGCCGACATTCGGCGTCACGGTGCCCAGCTTCGGGTTCGGCATCAGGCCGCGCGGGCCCAGCACCTTACCCAGGCGCCCGACCAGCATCATCATGTCCGGGGTGGCGATGCAGCGATCGAACTCGATCTGGCCGGCCTGGACCTTCTCGGCCAGGTCCTCGGCGCCCACGACATCCGCGCCCGCCGCACGGGCTTCGTCGGCCTTGTCGCCCTTGGCGAAGACGCCGATGCGAACGGTCTTGCCCGTGCCGTTCGGCATCTGCACGACGCCGCGCACCGCCTGGTCGGCATGGCGCGGATCGATGCCGAGATTCATCGAGATCTCGATCGTCTCGTCGAACTTGGCGGTGGCATTGGCCTTCACCAGCTTCACGGCCTCGGCCAGGTTGTAGACGGTGCCGGGCTCGCCGACGGCCTTCTGGGCTTTCGCCATACGCTTGTTGTGCGCCATGTTACTGCCCCGTCACTTCAAGACCCATCGAGCGGGCGGAGCCGACCAGCATGGCGGCGGCCGCTTCGATGTCGTTGGCGTTCATGTCGACCAGCTTGATCGCCGCGATCTTGCGGATCTGCTCCATCGAGATCGAGCCGACGGTGCCCTTGCCCGGCGTGGTCGTACCCTTCTTAATGCCCGCTTCCTTCATCAGGAAATAGCTGTTGGGCGGGGTCTTGGTGATGAAGCTGAAGGTGCGGTCGGCATAGGCCGTGATCACCACCGGAATCGGCATGCCCGGTTCCATGTCCTGCGTCCTGGCGTTGAACGCCTTGCAGAACTCCATGATGTTGAGGCCGCGCTGACCCAGCGCCGGCCCGATCGGCGGCGAGGGATTCGCCTTTCCTGCAGGCACCTGCAGCTTGATGTAACCAGCAATCTTTTTCGCCATCACAAACCTCCAAGTTGAATGGCCTCCATAGAGGCCGGAGTGCGTGGTGCGGCCGTGGCGAGGCCTCCCACGCAGGGAAATTCAGAAAATCAGACCTTCTCGACCTGGGTATATTCGAGTTCGACCGGGGTCGAACGGCCGAAGATCGAGACCGCCACCTTGAGGCGGCTGCGCTCCTCGTCCACTTCCTCGACCGTGCCGTTGAACGAGGTGAAGGGGCCGTCGCTGACCCGCACCTGCTCGCCGACCTCGAAGGTGATCGAGGGTTTCGGCCGCTCGATGCCTTCCTTGACCTGGCTCATGATCCGCTGGGCCTCGGCCTCGCTGATCGGAACCGGCCGCGTGCCGCTGCCGCCCAGGAAACCCGTCACTTTGGGCGTGTCACGCACCAGGTGCCAGGTCTGGTCGGTCATCTCCATCTTGATCAGGACATAGCCGGGAAAGAACTTGCGCTCGGCATTGACCTTCTGCCCGCGCTTCAGCTCGATGATCTCCTCGGTCGGGACCAGAATGTCCTCGAACGAATCGGTCAGACCCTGCTTTTCGGCCTTTTCGAGAATGGCCTGCTTGGCCTTCTTCTCGAATCCCGAATAGACATGCATCACATACCAGCGCTTCGCCATCGCTTAGGCCCCGCCGCCGAGGACAAGCCGCATGGCGTTGCCGATGATCCAGTCGGCGACCGACAGGAACACCGAGACGAGGACCACCATGACGAACACCATCAGGGTGGTCATGCGGGTTTCCTTCCAGGACGGCCAGGTCACCTTGCGGGTTTCCTGCTGGACTTCCTGAATGAACTTTGCGGGACTGGTTCTAGCCATGCGTTGCTACCCCGAAGGGCTTTTATCCTCTATCTTATCGCGGCGTCCTGGCAGGAGTGGAGGGGCTCGAACCCCCAGCCCCCGGTTTTGGAGACCGGTGCTCTACCAATTGAGCTACACTCCTAAGCGGACAGCGCCCAGTGCGCCCCACCCGCAGGATGGCGCGCGAAGTGCGCTATTTAGCGATGGCCGCCCGGCAACGCAATGGCAATTCGGGCGGTTGGTGCAAAAGGTTGGGTGGGACAGTCATCTTGACGCCCGTGATCGAGCCCGGGCAAGCCATTCACCCTCTCCTAGCCTCCCCAATCAAGGGGGAGGGACATGAAGGGAACCCGCCTTAAAAGCCCTCCCCCTCGATCGGGGAGGCTAGGAGAGGGTGAATGCTTCGGCAGGCAAGATGAAAGAAATCCTTTTTAGCCACAGATGACACAGATTTTCGCAGATGTTCTCGCCGCCAACGGCGGCAACGATCTGATTTCATCTGTGTCATCTGTGGCTAAATTCTTGAATCCGCCAAAAGCCCCAAGCCCGACGCCGATCGAAAGACCCTTGCGGCGTCGCACAGGCCTCAGCATAGACTGTGCGCACCAAACGCCGAGCCGCAGGAGATAACATGAATATGCGCCGCGTTCTTGTCAGCACCGCGATTGCCGGCGCGCTGATCGCCGGTTCCCTCATCCTCGCCAGCCAAGTCCGGGCGGACGAGCCCAAGCCTGCCGAGAAAGCCGAAAAAGCCGAGAAGCACGAGGACAAGGCCGGGCGGCCCGACATGCCGGCCGACGTGACCAGCGAGCAGCGCGTCTCGCTGCCCGGCCGGGTGCTGAAATATCATGTCACCGCCGGCAGCCTGCCGCTCAAGAACGCCAAGGGCGAGCACAAGGCCGACATCTTCTACATCGCCTACATGCTCGACACCGGAAAGCCGGCTGCCGACCGGCCGATCACCTTCGCCTTCAACGGCGGCCCAGGCGCGGCGTCGGCCTATCTGCATCTGGGCGCGCTGGGCCCCAAGCGTCTGGCCTTCGGCAATGACGGCGACGCGCCGTCCAACCCGCCCAAGCTGATCGACAATCCCGATACCTGGCTCGACTTCACCGACCTGGTTTTCATCGACCCGGTCGGCACCGGCTATTCGAGCACGGTCTCCAACGCCGACGAGGACAACAAGGCCTATTGGGGCGTGACCCAGGACGTCGATTCGCTGTCCGAGTTCATCGGCCACTATCTGACCAAGACGGGCCGGCTGACCTCGCCGCATTACATCGTCGGCGAAAGCTATGGCGGGGTACTGGCGCACCAGCTGCCCCCACCAGCTGCAACTGAGCGAGGCCCCCGCCGTCACCA
>CAZNNJ010000436.1:0-3494 GCA_964574305.1 uncultured Rhodospirillales bacterium
AATCTCCGGATTGGCTGGATTTTGGAACTGTTGCAGCAGCACGTAGCGATCAGGCTCGGCTGCCACCATTT
The DNA here is from genome assembly GCA_964574305.1 of uncultured Rhodospirillales bacterium. GTDB lineage: Bacteria > Pseudomonadota > Alphaproteobacteria > BOG-932 > Roseiterribacteraceae > BOG-932. The sequence goes on from CAZNNJ010000436.1 coordinate 72, forward strand.
CCTCGGCTCGTTCGATGGATGCGCCCATGCCGAGCGCGCCGTCGGTGAGAACCAACTTCGCGCCCAGCGCCTTCAGAACCTTGCGGCGCTCCAGCGACATCGTTTCCGGCATCAGCAGAATGAGCCGGTAGCCGCGCACCGCGCAGACCATCGCCAGCCCGATGCCGGTGTTGCCACTGGTCGGCTCCACGAGCGTGGCGCCCGGCTTGAGGACCCCGCGGCGCTCCGCGTCCTCCACCATCGAGAGCGCGATCCGATCCTTCACGCTGCCGCCCGGGTTCAGCGACTCGACCTTGGCCACCACGACCGCGCCCTCCGCCTTGGCCAGGCGGTTGAGACGGACCAGGGGGGGCGAGGTAGAGACATGGCAGCGATAGCCGGCGGCCTCCAGGAAGCGCGGCAGGAAGGCGATGGTCGAGCCCTTGCCATTGGTGCCGGCCACATGGAAGACAGGTGGTAGGCGCTGTTCGGGATTGCCCAGCGCCCTGAGCCTGGCCTCGATCCGGCCCAGCGAAAGGTCGATGCTCTTGGGATGCAGCCGGCCCAGACCCGCCAGCGCGGCGTCCAGGGCTGGATTCGACGAGCTCACGTTACTCGGCGGCTTCCTGGTCGCGTTTGGCCACGCGGGCCTTCTTGGGCTCGGCCGAGGGGATCGGCACGATCTCGGCCGCCGGGTTGGGCCGCTGCAGCAGCTTCAGCAGCCGGGCCAGCGTGTCGTGCAGCTCCAGCCGCGACACGACCATGTCGACCATGCCGTGCTTCAGCAGATATTCCGCCCGCTGGAACCCGTCGGGCAGGGTCTCGCGGATCGTCTCCTCGATCACGCGCTGGCCGGCGAAGCCGATCTGCGCGCCGGGCTCGGCGATATGGATGTCGCCCAGCATGGCGAAAGAGGCGCTGACGCCGCCGGTGGTCGGGTCGGTCAGCAGCACGATATAGGGCAGGCCGGCTTCCTTGACCTGGTCGATGGCGATGACGGTGCGCGGCATCTGCATCAGCGACAGCATACCCTCCTGCATGCGCGCCCCGCCGGAGGAGGTGACGGCGATGAAGGCCGCGTTCTGCAGCACGGCCAGCCGTGCGCCCGCGACGATGCCCTCGCCGACGGCGACGCCCATCGAACCACCAATGAAGCGGTAATCCATCACCGCGACCACGGCGGGCAGGCCGCCGATCTCGCCATGGGCCACCTGGATCGCGTCATTGCTGCCGGTCGCGGTCTGTGCATCCTTCAGCCGGTCGGCGTAACGTTTCTGGTCACGGAACTTCAGCGGGTCGACCGCCGCCCTGGGCAGCTCGATCAGCTGATAGCGCCCGCCGTCGAACATGAGATTCAGCCGGTCCTTCGGCTCGATCTTCATGTGAAAGCTGCATTGCGGGCAGACATGCAGGTTCTGCGCGAGGTCGCGATGAAAGATCATCTGCCCGCAATTGGGGCATTTGATCCACAGATTGTCGGTCTGCTCACGCCTTTGGGTAAATGCCCGGATTTTCGGGCGGACGAAATTGGTCAGCCAGTTCATGCGCAGATCATCCGTTTATTGCATCCAGGCGCGCGCCGCGCACGCCGGCGGCGAGGCTGCCGACGAAATCCAGAACGTCGTCGATAAGCGCCGGAACCGGCTTGCCGTTCACGTCCAGCCCGTTGGCGATCCGGTCGACGATTGCCGAGCCGACGACGCTGGCATCGGCATGGCGCGCGACCGCGGCGGCCGAGTCCGGATCGCGGATGCCGAAGCCGACGGCGATCGGCAGCTGGGTCGAAGCCTTGAGCCGCGTCACCGCGGCGGCGATATCGCCGATCTCGGCGCGCTTCGTCCCGGTCACGCCCGCGACAGCCACATAATAGAGAAAACCCCCCGCCCCCTCGAGAACGCGCGGCAGTCTAACCGAGTCCGTCGTCGGTGTCGCCAACCGTATGACCTCCAGGCCGGCGGCCACGGCCGGCTCGCGCAGCTCCGCGTCCACCTCGGGCGGCAGGTCGACGACGATCACGCCGTCCACCCCGGCGGCAACAGCATCGGCGGCGAAACGCTCGACCCCGTAGCTATAGATCGGGTTGAAATAGCCCATCAGGATCAGAGGGGTCTCGCCGTCGCCGGCGCGGAATTCCGCCGCCATGGCGAGCACCTTGCGGAGCGTCGTGCCGGCATTGAGCGCGCGATAGCCTGCGGCCTGGATCGACGGCCCGTCGGCCATCGGGTCGCTGAACGGCATGCCGAGCTCGATCAGGTCGGCGCCGGCCTTGGGCAGTCCGGCCAGGATCTTCGCCGAGGTCTCCAGGTTCGGGTCGCCGGCGGTGACGAAGGTGACCAGGCCGGCGCGGCCCTCCGCCTTCAGCTTGGCGAAACGGGCAGCGATACGGCTCATATGTCGTACCCCAGCCGCTCGGCGACGGCGAAGATGTCCTTGTCGCCGCGGCCGCACAGATTCATCACCAGCAGATGGTCCTTGGGCAGATCGCCCGCGATCTTGCCGACATGGGCCAGCGCATGGGAGGGCTCCAGCGCCGGGATGATGCCCTCCAGCCTGGTGCAGAGCTGGAAGGCGTCCAGCGCCTCGGTGTCGGTGACATTGACGAACTCGACCCGGCCGACATCGTTCAGCCACGCATGCTCCGGCCCGATACCGGGATAATCGAGGCCCGCCGAGATCGAATGCGCCTCGGTGATCTGGCCGTCCTCGTCCTGCAGCAGATAGGTGCGGTTGCCGTGCAGCACGCCCGGCCGGCCGCCGATGATCGAGGCGGCATGGCGCCCGGTCTCGACCCCGTCGCCGCCGGCCTCGACGCCGATCATGCGGACGGAGGGCTCGTCGAGGAAGGGATGGAACAGGCCCATCGCGTTCGACCCGCCGCCGATCGCCGCGACCAGCGTGTCGGGCAGCCGCCCCTCGCGCTCCATCAGCTGCTCGCGCGCCTCCCTGCCGATGATCGACTGGAAGTCGCGGACCATGACGGGATAGGGGTGCGGGCCGGCGACGGTGCCGATGATATAGAACGTGTCCTCGACATCGGCGACCCAGGCGCGCAGCGCCTCGTTCATCGCATCCTTGAGCGTCCTGGAACCGGAAGAGACCGGCTTCACTTCGGCGCCCAGCAGGCGCATGCGGAAGACGTTGGGCTTCTGCCGGGCGATGTCGACCTCGCCCATATAGATGGTGCAGGACATGCCGAAGCGCGCCGCCACGGTGGCGGTCGCCACGCCGTGCTGGCCTGCCCCGGTCTCGGCGATGATGCGGGTCTTGCCCATGCGCTTGGCGATCAGCGCCTGGCCGATGCAGTTATTGATCTTGTGCGCGCCGGTATGGTTCAGCTCGTCGCGCTTGAAATAGATCTTGGCGCCGCCGTAGTGCCTGGTCATCGGCTCGGCGTAATAAAGCGGGCTCGGCCGGCCCACATAGTCGCGCAGATAATAATCAATC
>CAZNNJ010000436.1:3504-5274 GCA_964574305.1 uncultured Rhodospirillales bacterium
AAATTACTGTTCCCCTGGGAAGGCCGGGTCGGCCTTGGCCTTGGATAAAGCCTGTTCCACCGCCGTGATCAGCGGACTCAGCGTCTCGGCGACATAGCGTCCGCCATAAAGGCCGAAATAGCCGTCCTCGTCGGGGCGGGTGCGAAAGCTGTTGGGTCGTGCGGTCACGGATTCATCACGAGGTTCGCGGGAAGGCGCGCACTCTTAGCGAGCGCCGTCCATTAGTCAAATTCCGTCTTATTTTTTGGCGGACCGCGCCGGGTAAAACCCATCAGCCCGGCCTGTCCGACCTGATGCGAAGCGCCGGGACCTTCAACCTGCGCCACGGCACGATCAGGCAGAAAAGGCTTATCGCGAAGCCGATCATCACCCATTCACGGGGGAGTTCCCCCTCGGTGTTCGAAGTGATGATCAGCGACAGGAGGAAGACGAGCATCCGGTAGAGCACGGATTCGAAAAACATGAATGGCAAGGCCCAGAGCGGATGGAGGGGCTCGACGTTGAACAGGTAATCCCAAATGGCGGACACCAACGCCCCCACCGGGATTGCGAGCGGGATCGAAAGAAACAGCCGCCGCACCTTCTTGCTCCACTGCATCTCGAATGCCGAGCGTTGCTCGGCTGGCGGATTACGCTACGCTAATCCACCCTACTTGCAACGTCCGAGCGGGAGCGACATGCCGAAGCTGTTGGCCTGGGTCATTGCCTTTCTCGCCTTTTCCGTGCCCGCCCCCGCCGAGACCCAGCCGGCGACCATCTCCCCCATCGCCGCCTATATGCTGCTGGGCCCGGACGGGCAGCGGATCGCGCGGGTGGTGACGGAGGTCAAGGACTGTCCGGCGCTGTTCGTCGACGGCAAGGTGGTGCCGATGAAAGTGCGGGTGCCGGCGGGCACCGCGCCGCTCAGGCCCACCGCGTCGAAGCCGGAACTGTCGAAGCCCAGCGCGTTCCCGGCCACGATCTGCGACGCCGAGATATCGCCGGAGGCCCGGGACGTCTCGGTCCATGGCTGGCACATCTATGTCCAGCCCAAGGTTATCAGGAAGATTGTCGTCATCGGCGACACGGGCTGCCGGATCAAGGCGGCGGACAATGCGGTGCAGCCCTGCGACGATCCCAAAGCCTATCCCTTCGCCGCCATCGCCAAGGCCGCGGCCGACTGGAAGCCGGACCTGGTGGTCCATGTCGGCGATTATCTCTACCGCGAGAATCCCTGCCCCGAGGGCAACCCGGTCTGCGCCGGCACGCCGTGGGGCTATGGGCTCGATGCCTGGCGGGCCGATTTCCTCGATCCGGCGCAGCCGCTGCTGAAAGCCGCGCCCTGGATCGCGGTGCGCGGCAACCATGAAAGCTGCAACCGCGCCGGCCAGGGCTGGCGGCGGCTGCTCGACACCGCAGCGTTCAGTGCCGAGACCAGTTGCGACGACCCGCTCTATGACCAGGTGGGCGATTTCAGCGTGCCCTATGCCGTGCCGCTGGGCGACGGGGCGCAGATCGTCAATTGGGATACGTCGAATGCCGGCTACAAGCTATTCGCGCCGGGCGACCCGCATATCGCCGCCTATCAGGCCAATATCGGCGTGATCGCCGAGCTGGCTAAAAAGGCGGCGCATACGATCCTGACCAACCACCACCCGGTGCTGGGCGTCGCCGCCTTCAAGATGAAGGACGGGACGATCGTCGTTGGCCCCAACAATCTGGGGCCGGCGCAGGTCCTGGGCCAGGCCGATCCCAAGCCCCATCCCCCCGGCATCGACCCTCTCCCGTCCC
>CAZNNJ010000437.1:0-5268 GCA_964574305.1 uncultured Rhodospirillales bacterium
GGGTGCGAAGCGCGGAAACATGAGACTCAAGCGACATTGGGGGACCTCAATGTTGTCGTGAAAAGCGGGTTACGATGACCCGATCCCATGACGATATCACTCTGAGGCGCGCTGAATAGTCTTGAAAATCATACTCCCGAGTCCCAATTGGCGGCCCGTTCGGGTCAATCCCCCAGGCAGATCCCCAGCGCCCGCGCGGTCCGCACCAATCCGCTATTGATATCAACGGCTTGATAGCGCTGGATGGCGTCGGCCAGCGGCACGTCGACGACGCGGCGGTTCTGCCATGCGACCATTCGGTCGAACTTGTGCTCCGCGATCAGGTCGACGGCGTGGACGCCGAAGGCGGTGCCGATCAGCCGGTCCTGGGCCGAGGGCGGGCTGCCGCGCTGGACATGGCCCAGCACGGTGACGCGGGTCTCGGCGCCGGTCGCGTCGGCGATCAGGTTGCCGACATATTGGCCGATGCCGCCCAGTCGCCGGGCGCCTCCGCGATATTCGACCTTCAGCAGCTTGCCCTCCACCGTGCGCACCGCCTCCGACACCACCACCAGCGCCGAATTGCGGCCCTGGCGGCGCAGCGTCTCGATCTTTTGCGCCACTTTTTCCAGCGTATAGGGGATTTCCGGAAGCAGGATGACATCGGCCCCGCCGGCGATGCCGGCATGCAGCGCGATATGGCCGGCGTCGCGGCCCATCACCTCCAGCCCCATGACGCGGGCGTGGGATGCCCCGGTCGGCTGCAGCCGGTCCAGCGCCTCGGTCGCCACCGCAACCGCCGTGTCGAAGCCGACCGAGGTCTCGGTGAGCCCGATATCGTTGTCGATCGTCTTGGGCACGCCCACCAGCGGGATGCGGCCCTGCTGCGCCAGCCGGCGCAGAATCGCAAACGAGCCGTCGCCGCCGATGCCGATCACCGCGTCCAGGCCCAGCTCGCGCACCCCGGCGATGATCTCCGACGAGCGGTCCTTGACGCCGCGGCCGCCCGGCATCGGGAAGGCGAAGGGGTTGCCCTTGTTGGTGGTGCCCAGGATGGTGCCGCCCAGCCGCATCATCGTGCCGTCCACGGCGGCGAGATCGAATTCCGTATAGCGCAGCGGCCGGTCGAGCAGCCCCATCGTGCCGTCGCGGATGCCGAGCACTCGCCAGCCGTAATGATCGGCGCGATGCACTACGGAGCGGATGACGGCGTTCAGGCCCGCACAATCGCCACCGCTGGGCAGAATCCCGATCGTCTTAGGCGCCATGCTCACACTTCTACCCGAACCCGCTCGCGCGGGCTGTAATTCCGCGTGGGGCGATGCTGTTTGAGCAGACGTGGCGGCGAACGGCAACCCTATTCAACAACGATGGGGGACGGTGAAGTCGCTTGACGCAACACAGTGTCGCGCCATATGGTGGGGAGAGAGGAAGCAGGCGCTTTGGCCCTCGCGGGAAGGATGCGGAATGTTCGATAATCTGATTGATGAGAAGATCGGGCTGCCCCAGGTTCAACATCTGATGAAGGATTGGTCGGGCGGCATCGTCATTTTCGTCGCCGTCCTGCTGGCCGCCGAGCTGATGCTGCGCACTTTCGAATGGTGGACCGCCAAGCAGGCCGGGCAGGAGCGCGACCTGCTGCCGAAGGACGCCATCGCCAACCTGCTGACCACCTCGATCTATAATCTGACGCTGCGCCTGTTTGGCGCGACGACGATGATGACTCTCGCCTTCATCGCCTATCATTTCAGCAGTTGGCGCATCCCGCTCACCTGGTGGACCCTGCCGGCCTATGTGCTGGCGGCCGAATTCTGGTCCTATTTCCTCCATCGCATGATGCATGAGATGCGGTTCTTCTGGGCCGACCATTCGGTGCATCACAGCTCAGAGGAGTTCGACTTCACGACGGCGCAGCGCTTTCACCTGCTGGAGTGGGTGCCGAAGGTGATCGTCTATGTCCCGCTGGCGGCGATCGGCTTCCATCCGGGCGTGCTGTTCCTGTTCACGATCCTGGCCGGCATCCAGCTGATCTGCCACACGGCGCGCTTCGGCCGCTGGGGCTGGTGGGACATGTATTTCGTCTCGCCGACCATTCATGGCGTCCATCACGCCCGCAACCCGATCTATATGGACCGGAATCTGGGCGGCGCGCTGAACTTCTGGGACCACGTGTTCGGCACCTACCAGAACGCCACCGGCGAGAAGTTCGTCTACGGCATCACCCACAGCCTGAAGGTGGACACCAAGGTCAAGGTGCCGTTCACCGGCCTGACGTTCAATCTCGGCGCACACAACCCGATCAAGGTTCTGTTTTGGGAATATTCGTTCCTGGCGCGCGACTTCTGGCATGCGCCGGGCCTGAAGGCCAAGCTGATCGTCCTTTTTGGCCGCCCGGGCGAGACGTTCGAGGTTCCGGCCCAGAACATCCATGGCGGCTCGGCTCCGGCCAAGCCGGTTGCGAACGATCTGCCCGCGGACGCCGTCGCGGCCTGATCCGGCCTTCTCATTCCTTAGGTTATCGCCGTGCAATTCGATTGGTACTTGCCCGCTTGCGTTGTCGCGTTCTTCACGCTGATCACAACGCTGAAGCTCACATTGACCAGCCGCATCACCGTGGGGCCGGATAAGAAAGTCGTCTTCCCTTTCCACCCGCTGTGGCTCGGCCCGCTGGTGGTCGAGGTGCCGTTCGTCATCGGCAAATATCTGAACGGCAGCATGTCGCCCTGGCCGGTCGACGCCCTCAAGCATTCGCAGGAGGTGGCGGGCTTGTGGGCCGGCATGCTGGCCGGGCTCGCGACCACCACCGTCGATCTGTGGCTGTTCTGGACGACGGCGACGGCGCTGCTGACCTTCACCCAGCCGATGGCGACGGCCTATCCGCCGATCCCCAGATCGATGCACAAATATTTCCACCTGGTGAACCTGATCGCGGGCGCCTACGTGGTCTACAAGGCGCTGAGCGGCCATTCCGCCGCCTGAGCCAGTCTTCGTAAGGAATTGGGACAGTGACGACCGAACCGAATTCAACCCCGGCGCCGTTCCAGCCGAACCCGACCAAGTGGCTGGCCCGCTTCAACGCCATCGAGATATTGGGCGTGCTGCTCGGCCTCGCCGCCAGCGCCTATGGCTGGATGGGCGCGATCGTCGGCGTGCCGGTGATCCTGGCGTCGGTCTACAGCGCCTTCTTCATCCCGCCCAAGATCAGGCGCGGTCTCTATATCGGCAAATGCCCGCATTGCGGCGCCGACGCCTCGGCCACGCACTACCAGAACCAGATCGATTGCCCGAGCTGCGGCGAGGATATCGCGGTGAAGAACGAGCGCTTCATCGCCCTGCCGAAGAAAGCCGGTCACAGGGCGGCCTGAAATTAGTTGTGCCGAATCCGTGGCGTTACAGCCTCAGGCGCACCATATGCAGCGTATGCCAGAAAATATCGCACGGGCACCGGCCAGCTATCGCATCGTAGCCCGGGATAGCGGCGCATACGGTGTTGAAGTTTCGATCGAGGGCACCAGCCCGACCATGGTGACGAGCTTTCCGACGGAAGCCGCGGCCAACGATTGGATAGACGCGCACAAGAACCGCGCCGAGACCGTCAAGCCTCGGCACGGGCGCGCCCGCCGCTAGGCACGCCGCGCCACAGGGCGGGGGCGGCTGTTACGATCCGCTCAGCTGCCTGATCTTCTTGCCGATATGGCGCTGCCATTCGACGCAGAAATAGGCGGCGAGCCCAGCTGCGACCTGATAGACCGCGGCCCATTTCATGCCGAAGCCGTAGACCAATGTGCCGAAAGCGATCACGGCCAGGGCAATCGCGACCATCCGCAGCGAACGCGCCCGCGCCAGTTCGTGCTCATTGGAATGGGGCTGCGCGGTCATTTAATTCTCCAGCGTCACTTGACGGCGGGCATGATGCACCACATTGTGCCATCATAGTCAAGGCGCAAGGGCGCAATCGAGAAGAAGCTGTGGCGGACGGAAACCTATGGCGGGGCAAGTGAGCGAGATAAAATCGACCGAGGCGAAATTCGTGCCGGAGGTCCGGAAGGGGCTGCACAGGCCCAACTCGGTCGAATGGATGCTGATGGTGACCGGCATCGCCATCTGCGGCATCGGCTCGTGGGCGATCGGCGTCGGCCTGATCATCTTCCTCGCCAGCTTCTATAGCGGCTTCTTCGTTCGCCCGCAGGTCGACCGCGGCCTCTATTTCGGCGTCTGCCCGCATTGCGGCGCGGCCATGTCCGCCACCCACTACCAGGACCAGCTCGACTGTCCGAGCTGCCGCAAGATGGTGCGGGTGCGGAACAGCCGCTACGAGGCGATCTGAGAGGTGCTTTACGGCGAATGCCGGGCGTTTGCACACCTCTCGACATGGGCCTGACGCTGTTTCTCTCCCACCGCCTTTATGCTAGGTTCCCGGCCCTTCGAGGCATGGGAACATGGCTGAACTAAATGAGTGAAGAGGAAGTGCTGCGTCGTAAGCTCGACGAGCTTAAGACCGAGCACCGCGACCTCGACGATGTGATCGACCGTCTCGCTCACCAGGCGCCCTATGACCAATTGAAACTGCAGCGGCTCAAGAAGCGAAAGCTGGTGCTGAAAGATTTGATCGCGAAATTCGAAAGCCAGCTTCTGCCGGATATTATCGCCTGATGACTACAAACAACGATAAACCGCTCGTCGGCATCATCATGGGCAGCCAGAGCGACTGGGCGACGATGCGCCATGCCGCCGAGATGCTGGAGCAGTTCGGTGTGCCGCATGAGGCGAAGATCGTCTCCGCCCACCGCACGCCCGACCGCATGGTCGCCTATGCCAGGTCGGCCAGGGATCGCGGCATCAAGGTGATCGTCGCCGGCGCCGGCGGCGCGGCCCATCTGCCCGGCATGGTGGCGGCGATGACGACCCTGCCGGTGCTGGGCGTGCCGGTGGAGTCCAAGGCGCTGTCCGGCCTCGATTCCCTCCTCTCCATCGTCCAGATGCCGGGCGGCGTGCCGGTCGGCACGCTCGCGATCGGCGTGGCCGGCGCGAAGAACGCCGGCATCCTCGCCGCCTCGATCGTCGCGCTGAACGATACGGCCGTTGCGGCGAAGCTCGAAGCCTGGCGCCGCGCTCAGACCGACGCCGTGGCCGATACCCCAAGCGACACGACACAATGACATTCGCGGCTTCGACAGGGACCGGCGGGGGCATCCCCCCCGGCGGCCCGATCGGGATTTTGGGCGGCGGACCGCTCGGCCGCATGAACGCGAAGGCGGCGGGCCGGCTCCGCCACCCTGTCCACTACGT
>CAZNNJ010000438.1:0-5255 GCA_964574305.1 uncultured Rhodospirillales bacterium
TATCCACAGATGGACGCAGATAAACACAGATTTATCTGAACGTTACCGCCTTCGGCGGTGGAAGCCGCGCACCTGCCTGCGCGAAGCCGGAGCTTCGCTTCGGCGAAGGCAGGGCGAAAAAATCATCATCTGCGTTAATCTGCGTCCATCTGTGGATAAATCGGATTTTTATCCGCTGCGGCAAATTGCGGGCAACTCAATCGCACACAATATGGGTTAGACTGGATCACAGTCTCAGGACCGGAGCAGGCGCCCATGACCGAGCAAGCGACCACCGACATGCAGTCCGCCGCCTTCCGCGCCGATCCCTATCCGTCTTACGCGCGGATGCGGCGGGAGATGCCGATCTTCCAGGCGGTGGTGCCCGGCATGAGCCGGAGCGCGGCCTGGGTGGTGACGCGCTATGACGACATCGTCGGCGCGCTGAAGCACCCTGCCCTTTCCAGCGACATGATGCAGCTGCGCTCCCAGGGCCGGGGCGCCCGCTGGATACCGCGCGCCTTCAAGATCCTGGCCAAGACCATGGTGACGATGGACGACCCGGATCATGCGCGGCTCAAGAACCTGGTCCATAAGGGCTTCACGCCCGGCCGGGTCGAGCAGATGACCGGCCGGGTGCGGGAGATCACGCAGGAGATGCTGGCGGCGCTCGAAGGCCGCGAGACCATCGACCTGATCGAGGATTTCGCCCTGCCCCTGCCGATGGCCGTGATCTCCGAGATGCTGGGCGTGCCGGTGGATCAGCGGGCCAAGTTCCGCCGCTTCATGCTCCACCTGCTGGACGGCCCGCCGCCAAGCCTCTGGCGGCTGATCACCGGCTTGCGCAACAATCTGCGCATGATCCGCTATCTGGACGGGCTCATCAATCTGCGCCGCCACGAGCCCGATGACGGGCTGATCACCGCGCTGGTCTCCGCCGAGCAGGCGGGCGACCGGCTGAGCCAGGACGAGCTGGTCGGCATGGTGTTCCTGCTGCTGCTCGCCGGCCACGAGACCACCGTCAACCTGCTCGGCAACGGCATGCTGGCGCTGATGGACGACCGCAAGGAGCTGGAACGCCTCCAGGCCAACCCCGGCCTCATCAAGACCACGATCGAGGAACTGCTGCGCTTCACCAACCCGGTCCAGCACAGCGTCATCCGCTTCGCCAAGAAAGACCTGGAAATCGGCGGCGTGAAAGTCGCCAAGGGCGACAGGGTCATCCTGATGCTCGCCGCTGCCAACCGCGACGAAGCCGTCTTCCCGAATTCCGAGACGCTGGACATCGCCCGCGACCCCAACCGCCACCTGGGCTTCGGCCTCGGCATCCATTTCTGCCTGGGCGCGCCGCTAGCCCGGATGGAGGGCACGATTGCGCTGAACGCCCTGGTCCAGAAATTCCCGGACATCGCGCTGGCGATCCCGCGCGACAAGGTGCGCTGGCGGCCGAACTCGCTGCTGCGGGGGTTGAAGGACTTGCCGGTTCGGCTGGGCAAGGGGGCGGAAGAGCGGAAGAAGGCGGCCTAAAACGCTGATGAACTATCCCCGTGAAACGCTCGACGCGTCGCATCGTCATTCGATCAACCATCGGAAAGAGCTGGAACAAAGCGACATTTGCGGCTGCTTCTATTGCGGTCGCACCTGCGTTCCAGCCGAAATCGACACCTGGACAGATGAGGGCAGAACCGCCCTTTGTCCGCATTGCGGGATAGACTCGGTCATCGGCTCAGCCTCGGGCTATCCCGTGAATGATCCGCAGTTCCTGCACGCGATGCACAGCCGCTGGTTCACCAGCAAACGCGTCGGATAAGACCCTCGCCCGTGGAACGGGAGAGGGTTTGTTCACCCCACCGGAATCTCCGTCCCCTTCAGCTCCGTCCGCTGCAGAACGCGGCGGTGGGCGGGGTCATAGGGCATCACCCGGTGCAGGGTCGGGCGGTTGTCCCAGAGGACGACGTCGCCGACGGTCCAGCGGTGCTGGTAGACGAAGTCGGGCTGGGTCACCCAGTCCAGCAGGTATTTGTGGAGCGCCTTGCCCTCCTCCAGCTTCATGCCGCTGACGTAATAGGCGACGTTGCCGCTGATATAGAGCGACCTGCGGCCGTCGGCGTGGACACGCACCACCGGATGGGCGGCGGGCGGGAAGGACAGGCGTTCCTCTTGCGTCAGCGGCGGCAGGCGCGGCTCGTAATGGCGGTGGAATTCGAAGGAATGCACCATGTACTTGCCGGCGACCGTTTGCTTGATTTCCCCCGGCAGGGCATCATAGGCGGCGATGGCGTTGGCGAAGCAGGTCTGCCCACCCTCGGGCGTCACCTCCAGCGCGTGCAGCATCGAGGCGAAGCTGGGGATGGCGCGGTAGGACCCGTCCGTGTGCCAGGGGGTGGTGAGAGCGGCGTAATACATCGGGATCGGATGGTCGGGATCGAGCTTCTGCCCACCCTCGCCGACATTGCCGATGCGCAGGACCTCGGGGTGCTTGGACGATTTCTTGTCGTCCTCGACCGTGACGTCGAGCTCACCGAAATTCCGGGTAAAGGCGATCTGCTGATCCTCGGTCAGCGACTGGCCGGGGAAGACCAAGACCAGATGCCGGCGCCACAGCGCCTCGATCTCCTTCAGGGTCCTGGGGTCGAGCGGCTGGGAGAGATCGACGCCAGTGATCTCGATCCCGATATTGGGATGCACCCTGCGCGTGCGCAGCACCCCGCCGGTTCCATCAGCCATGACCCTTCCCCTTGCCCCTTGTGGCGGCAGTCTATCGCGCTGGCCGGAGTGGGCAAGCGGTCCTTCTTGACCTCGCCCCAACGGGGAGAGGTCGGATCGCCTTACGATCCGGGTGAGGGGGCGGCGAGCGGAGCGAGCCTTCACGGCACCGGCCTAACGGCATCACCCCCTCACCCGGCGCTTTGCGCCGACCTCTCCCCGTGGCGGCGAGGTCACTTCGTGGGGATCGCACCCTTCAGCCCGGGGATATCCACCGGCTCGGTCGTCGGGCGGCCGTCGAAGTCCAGCCAGCGGCGGTTCTCATAGTCGTAGAGCTTGCAGCGGCGGACCGTGTCGGCGAAGGAGGCGACGGAAAAATCCTCCTTTACCGCGTAGGGGCCGATCAGCGCGTTGAAGCGCGCCTGGGCCTCGGCCAAGTGATAGCTCGGGATGCGCGGCTGCACATGATGGACAGCGTGGTCATAGACGTTATGGACCAGGAATTTCAGCCAGCGCGGGAACTCGATATGGGTCGAGACCACCTCGGGCGCGTCGACCCGGAACTTGTCGGCCCGAGACTTCGGCTCGGCGTCGGCGAACCAGGCGATGCGCGGATGGGTATGCTGGACATAGACGGTGAAGCCGACCAGCTCCATCCAGACATAATGCGGCACGACGAAGCCCAGCAGGATCGCGGTCAGGCTGCCGGTCGGCGAATAAAGCGGGGCGGCGGCGAGCAGCGCCAGGAACAGCGCCAGATAGACGGCCAGGAAAATGAAATGCGGCCAGGCGGCGCTGCGCACCCGGGCCGGCATGAGGGCGCGCGGGAAGAACTTCACCCCGAGCCAGCGCTCGACGATTTCATAGAGGGCGAAGCCCAGGCCCACCGGCGCGCGGTAGATCCGTTCCAGCAGCCGGCGATGGGCGGGCAGCGCGTCGTACTCGGCCTTGGAGAACGGGGTCATCGCGTCGCGATGCGTGCCGTTCACATTCGCGTGGTGGAGCACGTGATGGTCGTAGACCCAGAGGTGATAATTGAACAGGCCGGGCATGAAGGAGAGGACCGCCAGCAGCTTGTTGAACCCGGCGCCGCGCACCAAGGTGCCGTGCGCGAATTCATGGCCGAGGCTGGACAGGTTGGAGATCTTCAAGCCCGCGATCAGGCTGCAGGCGATCTTGGCCCACAGGGGCTCAAGGAACAGCACGCCGGCGACCGCCGCCATCCAGACGGCGAAATCGACGGCGAAGACGGTGACGCCGCGCCAGGTCTCGGTCTTCACGAACGGCATCAGCGCGGCCTGGATCTCAGCCCGGGTCGGGTAGGCGTCACTGTGCGTTTCGGCGCGCGCGGCGGCTGTCGACATCGTGTCTCCGTACAGGCGGCGATCCTAAATCCGGCTGACCGGACCGGCAAGATCGGTCGCAGGCTAGCACGGGTGCGGTAAAACCTTGTTATCATGCCCCCCGGACTCACCGAACGGCCTGCCCCAGTGACGCATGCACCCCAACCGAGATTGATCGGCCTCGCCGGCTGGAGCGGCGCGGGCAAGACGACCTTGATGACCAGGCTGATACCGGCTCTGACGGCGCGCGGCCTCCGCGTCTCGACGATCAAGCACGCGCACCACGCCTTCGATATCGACCAGCCGGGCAAGGACAGCTGGCTCCACCGCCAGGCCGGCGCCACCGAGGTGCTGGTCGCCTCGGCCAATCGCTTCGCCCTGATCCATGAGCTGCGCGGCGCGGCTGAGCCGAGCCTTGACGAGCTGGTCGCCCGGCTGGCCCCGGCCGATATCGTGCTGGTCGAGGGCTTCCGGCACGGCGCCCATCCGAAGATCGAGATTTTCCGGCCGGAACTCGGCAAGCCACCGCTGCACCCGGACGACCCGAATATTGTCGCCGTCGCCGCGCCCGAGCCCCTTACAGGCCTGGCCTTGCCCTGGCTGCCGCTGAACGATGCGGACGCCATCGCCGATTTCATTCTGTCGCGCTAGTTTCGAACCATGGCCGGCGACAATCATCCCGACAAACCGATCCACCTCGCCGAGGCCCTGGCCGCGATCGACGGCGCCTTTCGGCCGGTGACGGGCATCGAGACCGTCCCGCTCGGTGACGCCCATGGCCGCATCCTGGCCGCCGACATCGCCGCCCCCATCGCGGTGCCCGCGGCTGACAATTCCGCGGTCGACGGCTATGCTTTCCGCCATGCCGACCTGGCCGGCCCCTTGCGGATCGTCGGCACGGCCGCGGCCGGCCACCCCCGCGCCAAGCTGGTCGGCCCAGGCGAGGCGGTGCGCATCTTCACCGGCGCGGTCATGCCCCCAGGCGCCGATACGGTGGCGCCGCAGGAGATCGTGGCCGTATCCGGCGTTTCGCTGACCGTTCCCGCTGGGCTGAAGGCAGGCGCCAACCGCCGCCTCGCCGGGGAAGATATCGCCGCCGGATCGCCTATTCGTCGGGCGGGTGAGCTGCTGGGCCCCGCGCAAATCGGGGTGATTGCGTCGGTCGGGATCGCAAAAGTCACGGTCCATGCCCCGTTGCGGCTCGCAGTGTTCTCGAGGCTCAGCATC
>CAZNNJ010000439.1:0-5249 GCA_964574305.1 uncultured Rhodospirillales bacterium
GATTGCGCGAGCGGTCAGGTCCATTCCGACGGAAGTGAGCTTTCAGCTCGACGTCTGCGGACCGGTGATGAGCCGCACGAACAAGGCATGTCTCGAGGAGTTCGAAGCGATTGTCGGCAAAGACCGGCGAGTCGCCGTTCGGCCGGGTGCGGCATCTCGCGACGTGCCTGACGGTCTCCCCGAACCCGACCGCCCGCCGTTCCCGTACCAGTTGTACGGAAAAGGGCCGGAGGGGGGCACTCGGGCCGAGGGGCGGGGGACGCCCGGTTGGGCGCGGGGCTAATGGGAGGCTGGGGCGTCGGAGGGGCGGGCCCGGGGAAAGGGCGGCCGAGGAGCCGGATGACGAAGCCGCCGGCGACGGCACGCTGTCGGCCGAACGCGTCGCCGAGTTGGAAGCCAAGGAGCAGTTCATCCTGACGGTCAGCGAGCGCGGCTACGGCAAGCGCAGCTCGGCCTATGAGTACCGCTCGACCGGCCGCGGCGGCCAGGGCATCCTCAATATGGATGTCGCCAACGGCCGTGTCGTCGCCACCTTCCCGGTCGGCATGACGGATGGGCTGATGCTGGTCTCAGACGGCGGCCAGATGATTCGCACCGGGGTCGAGGATGTCCGTATCGCCAGCCGTGCGACCAAGGGCGTGATCCTGTTCAAGGTCGCTGCCGACGAGCATGTCGTTTCCGTCGCCAGGATCGACGAAGAATCTGGCAATGGCGACGATTCCGGTAATAATGAGGGTGACGACGGGCCAGCCGAGGAGGATGCCTCTTCACTGCCTTCGGAATAAGAAACCACCCTACACAGTGCAGTGAAGAAGTGATGAAGCCCCGCATCGGCGTTTACCCCGGCACGTTCGACCCCATTACGAACGGGCATATGGATGTTATCGAGCGCGCGCTCGGCATCGTCGACCATCTGGTCGTCGCGGTCGCGCGCAATGCCGGCAAGGGTCCGCTCTTCTCGACCGATGAGCGGGTCGCGACGGTGCAGGACGAGGTTCGGCCGCTGATCGCCAAGGGCCGTAAGGTCGAGGTCAGGCCGTTCGACACGCTCTTGATGCATTTCGCCACCTCGGTGAATGCCTGCGTGCTGATCCGGGGCCTGCGCGCCGTGTCCGACTTCGAATACGAGTTCCAGATGGCCGGCATGAACCGACGTCTGAACCCGGAGATCGAGACCGTGTTCCTGATGGCGTCGGAAGGGGTGCAGTTCATCTCCTCCCGCTTCGTGAAGGAGATCGGCAGCCTGGGCGGCGACATTTCGAGCTTCGTCTCGCCTGGCGTCGCCAACCGCCTGACGGCGCGATTCGCCCTGCCGAGCGCGAAGAAGCTCGAACTCAGCGGCAGCACCGCCAAGTAAGGTTCCGCCCGGTTTTCCACGATAAAGCGGGGGATCGGCCTGGGCCGGTTGACCCTGGCACCCGCGCAGCATAGTGTCCGCCCCGTCGGCGCCCCCGCCCGACCACCGGCGATCCCGTAGCTCAGCTGGTAGAGCACCCGACTTTTAATCGAGTGGTCGTGGGTTCGAATCCCACCGGGATCACCAATTCTCCCAATAGGCACCGATACCCTCAACGGGCTCAACGGCTCTTTATGTGGTCGATGAAGGCCCGCAGCTTCGGCGGCGCCTGCCGGCGGCTGGGGTAATAGAGGAAGACGCCCGGCGCCATCGGTGCGAACGGAGCCAGCACCTCTTCCAGTTTTCCCGCCTGCAGCGCTTCGGCGGCGATCGGCGAGGGCATCTGGGCAAGCCCCATGCCTTCGATGGCGGCACCAAGCATTGTGGGGAAATCGTTGGCGATGAGGGGTCCGGATGTCGCGATTTCGATCGTGCGGCCCTTGTCGTCGAGCTGCCATAGCGCCAGCGATCCGTCGGATCGCCGCAATCGCAGGCATGCGTGCCGGCGCAAATCGTCCGGGCGCTCGGGCCGGCCGTTGCGGGCGAGATAGGCTGGGCTGCCGACAACGGTGAGACGGAACGGCGGTGTCAGCCGCACCGCGATCATGTCGGCGGCGATGAACTGGCCCAGCCGGATGCCGGCGTCGAAGCCTCCCGTCGCGATGTCGACCAGTTCCTCGCTCACGGCGATCTCCATCTCGATCTCGGGATAGGCGCGGGAGAAGGATGCGATCAGCGGTTCCAGCAGGATCGGCACCACCGCACGCGGCACCGAGAGTCGCAGCCGTCCGGTCGGGCGCTGCCCAAGGTCGCGCACGACCTCGCTTGCGGCGACCAGCTCCTCGAAGGCCGGCTTTGCGCGCAAAAGAAATCGCTCCCCGGCTTCGGTCAGGCCGACGCTGCGTGTTGTCCGCGTGAACAGCGCCGCGCCGACCCGCGCCTCGAGCGCGCGCACCGCCTGGCTGATCGCCGAGGGGGTCACGCCGAGCTCAGCGGCCGCCCTGCGAAAGCTGCGGTGCTGGGAAACGCTCAGGAAGGCCTCCACGCCGTCGAGCGCACCCTGCCTGACTGTGAAGTTCTGCTTCATACCCCGTTAATATTATCGCGGATAGTCGATCGCCGGAAGCGCCCCTACATGTGGGTTGCAAGTCAGCAGCCCACCATGCCCTGGAGAAATTTGCGATGACCGAGACGATTGACGGCGTGCGCGACCATTACCGCGCGACCGGCCTGACCGAACGGCTGAAGACGGCGCTGGCCGTGTTCGGGCCTGAGCATGCGCGGCTCACCTGCGAGCAGCTGGGCGCCCTCGACCAGTTCCACACACGCGGCCTTGCCGCAACCGGGGAGCTTGCCGCGCTGGCCGGGATCACCGCCGACATGTCGGTTCTGGATGTCGGTTCGGGCGTCGGCGGCCCCGCACGCTTCCTGGCTGAGGCTTATGGCTGCCGCGTTACCGGCGTCGACCTCAGCGAGCCTTTCGTGGACGCGGCACGCTATCTCACCGAGCGCACGGGGCAGAGCGGGCGGGTGTCGTTCGAGACTGCCAGCGCGCTCGAGCTTCCATTCGACGCTGGCCGTTTCGACGTCGTGATGCTGCAGCATGTCGCGATGAATATCGCCGACCGGGCGCGACTCTATCGCGAGATCCGGCGCGTGCTGAAGTCAGGGGGAAGGTTTGCGATACTCGATGTCGTGAAGGGCGACGCCGTCACCGACGGCGGCGAGCCGCACTACCCGCTCCCCTGGGCGCGAACGCCGGCGACGAGCTTTCTTCTGACGGCCGACGCGACCCGCGCGGCGATCGAACCGGCGGGTTTCCGCACGCTGGCGTGGCAAGACGACACCGAGGCCGCCAAGGCCTGGTTCGCAGGGCTGCGCGCGTCGGGGCCGCCGCCTTCGCCCAATCTCGGCGTGGTGATGGGACCGGACTTCCCGCAGCTCGCCGCCAATCTGGGACGAAACCTAGTGGAAGGCCGGCTTGGCATCCTGAGCGCGGTGTTCGAGGCCGCGTGAAACAGCATCCAATCGGAGGTCCAAATGTCACCGGCAACCATTTTCCAGCTTCACCTCGTTCTCGGCTATGTACCGTGGCTGCTCTGGCTTGGCGCGCACGGTTGGTCGTGGATCAGGTCGATGGACCGGGTCGAGGCGCAACGCGCCATCGCCGTCCTGCACAGCTTCCGCTTCTTCGGTCTCGTCTTCCTCGTGCCCGGCGTCGTCAGCCCCGACCTGCCCGCCAGCTTTGCCGCGTTCGCCGCCTATGGCGATTTCGCAACCGGAGTTCTGGCCATGCTGGCGCTTCTCTCGGTCAGAATACGTCCGCTCTTCCGGGCGCTCGTCGCCGCCTTCAACATCGTGGGCGCGGCCGACATTCTCATCGACTATTATCACGGCAACCAGGTCGGCCTTGCCGCGCTGGCCGGGGAGCTTGGCGCGACCTATGCCATCCCGATCATCTACGTCCCCGTGCTGATGATCACGCATGTCATCGCGTTCTATTTGCTGGTGCGGCCTCAGCCCGAGGCAGGTCGGACCCTCGTCGCGTAAGCAGGTATCGGAGTCCCAATTGCCATGATCCCGGCTCCCATCAAACCAACGATCACTGTCGATCAGCTGGAGGCGATCGACATCCGCATCGGGACCATTCGCTCGGTGAGCGGCGTCACCGGTGCCGACAAGCTGGTCGCGTTACGGGTCGACTTCGGCGATCACGAGCGAACGATCGTCGCCGGCCTCAAGACGGAGCGCGCCGACCCGCGGGAGATCGTCGGCAAGCAGGCGCTGTTCGCCGTCAACCTTCCGCCGCGAAAAATGAAGGGCGTCCTCTCCGAAGGAATGCTTTTTGACATCGGCTATGCCGATGGCCTCATCCCCGCGCTCGCGATGCCGGAGCGGCCTATGCCTGACGGCGCTCGAGCCGGCTGACCGTCAATTCGCGACTGAACCGTCTGCACGACCATCCCTTGCCCAAAGGCGCATCAGAGGCGCGCCGCCCACGATCCGGCTGTCCACAGGTCCTAGTGTGAGTAGCTGGTCAGCTCGACCCCGACGGTGCGGGTATTGCCCAGATATTGCAGGCGGATGACGCGGTCGGCGAAGGGCAGCTTGGCGGCGTAGACATTGCCGAAGAAGGTCACGCAGCCGGTGCTGCCATCCGGCATCCGGCCCAGTATGCGTACCCCGCCGCCACAGTCGGGCTTGGGCATGATCGACAGATGCATGGCGGAGACTTTCTCGCCGCTCGGAATGTCCGCCAAGGTCACTTCCTGGTCGAACGGAAAGATATCCCAATCGAAGGCGGCAGGCGGGTCAGCGGACATGTTCGCACCTCGTGACCAGATGGATCAGCGCCTCAAGCGGACGTTCCGATTTTCTTCTGGCCGGGTGCGGAAGCAGCCCGGATCATACGCTGTTACAAACTCCCAAGGCGTGCACTGCAAAACTACGCGAGAGCACGAGTTTGGTTAATATATAAGATGAAATGACAGTTTAATGACAGTCATTTCAAGTCCAATGGCGACAGCCCGGGAACGCGCTGGCCGGGCGGCACATAGCCGTCGAAGAAGATGCCGGCCATGATCATCTCAGTGGCGCCGGACGCGGCGACCAGCGGCAGCATCAGCGTGACATAGCGGGCCGTGACGCCCTGCGGCATCCTGGCGAGGAACAGCTGTGGCGTCTGGCTCACGGCCACGCTGTCCAGCGCGGTGCGCCATTGGTCGCGCATCTCAGGCAGCGTGATGGTGAGGCCGATCATCTTGCCGGTCAACTCCAGGCCGGAGCGTTTCACCACCTCCGTCCCCACCAGCCGATAGCGATAGCTCCCGTCGACCGGATCGAGCAGCACGAG
>CAZNNJ010000440.1:0-5239 GCA_964574305.1 uncultured Rhodospirillales bacterium
CCGCCGCCTTCGCACATGGTCTGCAGACCATAGCGGCCGCCGGTGCGCTCCAGCTCGTTCAGCAGCGTGGTCATCAGCCGCGCGCCGGTGGCGCCCAGCGGGTGGCCGAGCGCAATGGCGCCGCCATTGACGTTGACCTTCGCCGGATCGGCGCCGGTGTCTTTCAGCCAGGCGATGACGACCGAGGCGAAGGCTTCGTTGATCTCGACCAGGTCGATGTCGTCGATCTTCATGCCGGTCTTCTTCAGCGCATATTCGGTCGCCGGGATCGGCGCCGTCAGCATCCAGACCGGGTCGGCGCCACGGACCGAAAGATGATGGATACGCGCGCGCGGCTTGAGGTTATGGGTCTTCAGCCCCTGCTCATTGACGATCAGCAGCGAGGCCGAGGCGTCGGAAATCTGGCTGGCGACGCCGGCATGGACCCGGCCGCCTTCCTGCAGCAGCTTGAGCGTCGCCATCTTTTCCAGCGACGTGTCGCGGCGCGGGCCCTCGTCGTTCTCGACGCCGTTCATCGGCGCGATCTCGTTCTTGAAGCGGCCCTCGTCGATGGCGCGGATGGCCTTCATATGGCTGTTATAGGCGAACAGCTCCATGTCCTCGCGGCTGGCCTGCCACTTCTCGGCGATCATCTCGGCCGAGTTGAATTGCGACACCGGCACATCGCCATAGCGCTTGCGCCAGCCCTCGGAGCCGGAGAACGGGTCGTTGAAGCCCAGCGGCGCGGCCATGGTCATGGCGCTGGAGATCGGGATCATCGACATGTTCTGGACGCCGCCCGCGACGATCACGTCAGAGGTGCCGCTCATCACCGCCTGGGCGGCGAAATGGATCGCCTGCTGGGCGGAGCCGCACTGGCGGTCGATGGTGGTGCCCGGAATCTCCTCCGGCAGGCCGGCGGCCAGCCAGCAGGTGCGGGCGATATCGCCGGCCTGCGGGCCCAGCGCGTCGACGCAGCCGAAGACCACGTCCTCGACCGCGGCCGGGTCGATGCCGGTGCGCTGCATCAGCGCGTTCAGCGAATGGGCGCCTAGGTCGGCGGGATGCACCTTGGACAGGCCGCCGTTGCGCTTGCCGACGGGCGTGCGGACGGCATCTACGATATAGGCTTCAGGCATCATGGCTCCGTTGGGTCGTTGCGACCCGTTTCATCAGGCTGCCCAGGTCCGCCCTGGGCCGAGGTCTGTGTTGGGCGCGAGGATCGCGCCGGCGATGCGGGACCGGTGCCATGCCGACGTGCCCCAGCACGACGCCTCGGCCCAGACCCGCTTCATCCATATCTGGAGATCATATTCCCAAGTGTAACCCATCGCGCCATGCACCTGGAGCGTGCGGCGCGCGCTCAAAGTGGCGGCGTCGGCGGCGGCCACCTTGGCATGGGACACGCGCACCGACGCGTCGGGCAAGCCGTTCACCAGCGCATAGGCCGCGTAATGGACGACCGGGCGCGCGAAGGTCAGCTTCACCTGCACGTCGGCCAGCAGGTGCTTCACCGCCTGGAACGAGCCGATCGGCCGGCCGAACTGCCCTCGGTTCTTGGTGTACTCGACTGACATTCCGAGCATCCGCTGGGTCGCGCCCAGCATGTCGGCGGCGGCATAGAGCGCGGCGCGGTCGAACGCCAGGCCGGTCAGCTCGGCTGCGCGCCCGCCCTCGGCGATCTTCGTGCCGGCGGACGGGCTCCATTCGATGCGGGACGGGCGGCGCGAGGGGTCGACCGACGGCGCCCCGGTCAGCGTGACCGTCGATTTCGGCACGGCATAGAGCGCGCCGTCCTTCGGCATCAGCAGCAGGTCGGCGATTTCGGCGTCGAGGATGAACGGGTTGATACCGTGGCCGAAGACCAGCGTCGTCCCACCCGCCGCGACCTTGGGCAGCCACTCGGCGGCCAGATCAGGCGAGGCCTCGGCCAGCAGCGGCGCGGCGACGGCAAAGCTGTCGAACAGGGCGCCCGGCACGGCGGCGCGGCCGCATTCCTCGGCATTCAGCACGGCATCGAGCTCATTCATGCCCAGGCCGCCGAACTCCTCGGCGATGGGCAGACCGGCGAGGCCCAGTTCGGCCAGCGCCGAGCGGAACTTCAACGCCCCGCCGTCGGGGCTATCGATCAGCGCACGGATCGCGGTCGGCGTGCATTCCCCGTCGAGGAAATCGCGCACCGCGTCGCGGAATGTCAGCTGGTCCTCGGTGAACCGGAAGTCCATGATCCTCTCGTGCGCCTCGCGCGGAGCTATCCTTTCAAGGACCGCACATTTGGGCGGCCGTTCTCTGCGACTTCTAGTCAGCGCCTCCGCCGCCGTCAATCGAGGCACGTAGACAAACGCCCCTTCGTCTACGCATACTGCGGCCAACCCAAGGCCGACGCCGCGAAATTTCGCGAATAGGAACGCCAGCGGCACCATTTTCGTCGCTTTTCGACAGAAAAATGACGATTCGGCTTGAATATGCGTAAATCAGAGCTATAAATATTACGAATTGGACGGCGCCAGCGATTCAGCAGCGCACGTTCCCCAGGGATAACGGAGGCGGGGTTATGGTGACATCGGTGCAAGAGCGGCCTGTGACGGCTATCGTTCCGGACGCGGCGACCTTGATCGCGCGGGCCGAGGCCATGATCCCGGTGCTGCGCGAGCGTGCGGCGAAGGGCGAGGCCGACCGCAAGATCCCGGACGAGACGATCGCGGATTTCCAGAAGGCCGGCTTCTTCGACATCTTGAAGCCAAAGCGCTGGGGCGGCTTCGAGATGGAGCCGAACGTCTTCTTCAAGGTGCAGATCGCCATCGCCGAAGGCTGCATGTCCAGCGCCTGGGTGCTGGGCGTCGTCGGCGTTCACCCGCTGCAGATGGGCCTGTTCCCGTTCCAGGCGCAGGAAGACGTCTGGTCGAAGGACCCGACCACCCTAATCTCCTCCTCCTACCAGCCGGTCGGCAAGGTGGAGAAGGCGGACGGCGGCTTCTATCTGTCGGGCCAGTGGAGCTTCTCCTCCGGCAGCCAGCATTGCGACTGGGTGTTCCTGGGCGCGCTGATCTTCCCGGAAGACGGCAAGGGTCCGCCGGAATACCGCACCTTCCTGGTGCCCCGCAGCGACTATCAGATCATCGATACCTGGCACACCTATGGGCTGAAGGCCACGGGCAGCCACGATATCCGGGTCGAGCGCGCCTTCGTGCCGGAGCACCGCACCCATAAGGCGATGGACGGCTATCTGTGCCGCAATCCCGGCCAAGCGGTGAATACCGGCGACCTGTTCAAGCTGCCTTGGGCGGCGATCTTCACCCGCGCCGTCTCCACCGCCTCGATCGGCGCGGCGCAGGGCGCGTTGAAGGACTTCCTGGAGATCGCCAAGGGACGCGTCTCGACCAATACCGGTCTCGCGACCAAGGCCGACCCGTTCGCCTTGTCCGCCGCCGCCAACACCGCGGCCGAGCTGGAAGGCATGAAGAACACCCTGTTCAAGGTGTTCGACGACATGATGGAGGTTGTCCGCCAGGGCAACGACGTCGCCGCCGACCATCGCGTCTTCTATAAGTACCAGGCCTCGCGCGTCGCCCGCCGCTGCGCCGACTTGGTCGACGAGCTGCTGCTGCTGTCGGGCGCGCGCGGCGTGTTCAACGACAACCCGATGGTCCGCCCATGGCTGGACCTGAAGACCGGGCGCAACCACATCGCCAACAACTCGAACCTCGCCGGGCTGACCCTGGGCGGGTCGTTCCTGGGGGCACCGGTGATGGACACGTTCCTCTAGGGGACGTCGTCCGCCGGGCATAGCAAAATTTCCCCAGCGAAAACGTCCATTGGCCGCTCGACGCATCTCGATGGGCTGCGCGGCATCGCCGCCTTCATCGTCGTGCTGCATCACGCGGCGGTGGGCTACGATTTCGGCTTCTTTAACGGCCTGGCGACGCCGGGCCACGGCGCCTGGGAAGCGCGGCTGGGCGGCTGGCCCTTCATGCTGCCGCTGGCCGGCAACTATTCCGTTAGCGTCTTCTTCGCGCTCTCCGGCTATGTGCTGGCCTCGTCGTTCCGGCGGACCGAGCTCGGCGCGGTAGCGCTGACGGTCAAGCGGGCGCTGAGGCTGGGCATTCCGATCCTGGCGGTGACGCTGTTCGCCTGGGCGCTGGCGGCCGGCGGGCTGATCTTCAATACCGAGGCCCACGCCGTCACCCAGTCCTGGTGGCTTGGTGTGCAGACGCCGCCCGACGGCGGGCTCCCGACCGCGCTGCGCGACGGGCTCTATGGCGCCCTGCTGGGCCTGCCCGGCGGGACGGCCTATGACAGCAGCCTATGGACAATGAGCATCGAGTTCGCGGGCTCGCTGCTGCTGATTGCGGTCTTCGTGGGACTGCGTCCCTTCCGCCGGCCGGGCGGCTCCGAGACCCTGCTCGTTATCGTCTTCGTCGCGCTCGGGATGCTGGGATATTTCCTCTATCTCTGCCTGTTCGCGTTCGGCGCCGCGCTCAGGCTTTCCAATCTGCGCGAGCGGCTTGAGTGGCTGCCCGGGCATGGCTGGATCATGGCGGCACTGCTGGTTTCGGGCATTTTCCTCGGCACCCTTCCCTACGCGGAGACGCGTGGCCCGTGGGTTCAATGGCTGGCGGCGCACGCCCTGGTCGGCACGCAAACCGGATGGCAGGCCGCCGACGGCCCGTTTCGCGGCATCGCCGACGAGAATTTCTGGCATGCCGCGGGCGCGCTCATGACCCTGATCGCCGCCGACAATTGGCGCGCCTTTCGCGACCTGCTCAACCAGCGGATACCGCAATTCCTCGGCTGGATATCGTTTCCGCTCTATCTGCTGCATGTCCCGGTGCTGCTGTCACTGGGCTGCGGCACGTTCCTGGCGCTGCTCCATGCCGGTCTGTCGCCGGGGCCTGCCTGGATAGCGGGGGCAGCGCTGACGGTGATCGCGGCCTGCCTGCTGGCCTGGGCCGCGACGCCGCTGGTTGAGGCCCCCGCCGTGCGCTGGTCGGCGGCAGCGGCGCGGTTTCTTGAGACGGCCGCCGGCCGGCTCTGGGCAAGGCGACCCGACCGAGGTGCGCCGGTTACGCCACAGAAATCCTAGTCGAATCAGCCACTTAACGACTTCCTCAACCGCCGGAACTTTCGACATCCGGGCGGCGTTGAATCCGCATTACAACGATTTAATGCTGCGGAAAGGCACCAAACAGACCGATCCGGCGTATCGTCTGTACTGCAACGTCTTCCGCAGTCGAAAATTCACATGCGAGGCTTAGAAATG
>CAZNNJ010000441.1:0-5235 GCA_964574305.1 uncultured Rhodospirillales bacterium
GCGGGCCGGCACGGAACGAGCCTGTCGCGATGATCCTTGTCGACCACCTGCGTGGCGATCGCGATCGCCCGCCCGTCGGATTGCTCGAAGCCTGACGGCGTGACGGTCACGGCGCCGGCGCCGACAGCGAGAAGCCCGTTCTTGCGCACATCCGGTTCGAAACGCCCGGCAACCTTGATGTCCGGGCCGAAGATATCGGCGATGCTCTGACGGTACTGCTCCTCCGACAGCCGCCGCATGGCGACCGGGCCGCCTTTGGTCGGTGGAGCATCATCTTGTCCGCATCCGGCCAACGCCAGGGTCCAGGCGGCGACCAGGGCGGATACAAGACGCCGTCCGCCGATCCCGCGCATCACAGGCCGAGCTTCCTGAGCCAGCGCTCGACCATTCCCGTTTCGGCAGTCGCGGTTTCGACAGGAGAGGAGCCTTCACCTGAAGGCGGGATCACGAAGGCCGGAACGGCCTCGATGCGGAACGCCGATGAGATCGCCGTGCACTGCCCGGAGGACTTATCCGGATAGCCGTCGGCCAGACGTTTCAGCGCATACATGACGCTCGGGCAATCATAGCCGCTTTCGGCAGCGGCGGCCCCCGCCACGATAAACTTGGTTTGCTCGGTCGCCTCGGGCGCGCCGAGATCGAATTGGTGGTGAAAGAGAAACTCCACATCCTGGTAGCCCGCCAAGTAGCCTTTGGCACGGCCGTCCGGCTGGAGCTCGAGCCGGAGCCTCGCCCCCTTCAAGGCAATCTCCGAGGGCCGCCCAACGGTGTGGTAGAGTGAGAGGTCGACCGGATCGGTTGTCAGAACACCATCGGCAATCCGGCCATGGGCGACCGCCCGGAACCGCGGATTGGGATGCACGGTCAGGCTGGCATTGGCGATCGGCGTGCCGCTCCCTGCGAACGGCACCGGGTTGGCGCTTGAATAAATCCCGACCGTCACCTCGCCGGCGCTGGCACCGGGCCTCAGACCCATCACGTTGATCAGCACCGTGTACTCGCCGCTGCGATAGGCGCCGGTCTTGTACTGTTCGTCGATGCCCTTCGGCCGATATCCCGGCACGCAGCCCATGACCCGGTAGAACTGGTTGTCTATGCCGGTCGCGCCCGACGGGGTGGAAAACTTCGCGTGGGCACAGTTATTTGCGGTGGCGTGGCCGTCTTCGGTGCCGTCCAGATTGATGCCGAAGGCCGTGCCGCCCTGAACCGTGTGCATATGCGCATCGGGCACCAGGTCCGGGTTGCTGCACAGGTTCTTTCCATCCTTACTGCGGATGGAGGTGGCGTAGAGGCTGAGCTCCTTGTCGACCTTGCTCATCTCCGCCCGCTCGGCCGGCGGGAGGCTCGCCAAATACATCTCCCGGGACGAGACCGTCAGTCCGTCCGGGCAGGCCTCGGGGCCGCCGTCGTTGTTGGCGTAGTAGAAGCTGGTGACCACGAAGCCCCGGTCGGTCCATGACTCGGGCGCGGCCAAGCCGGATGCGGACAGGGCGACGAAGCCGAGAACGCCGACAACAGAACGCGCCGAACATCGTCCCAGAATCAATCGTTCGATCATGGTCTTCCCGCAAGCTGAGCCCGACCACAGGCCAACAGCCGCGGCCACGCCCGCCAAATGTTTCACAGATCGAAAGATGTTGCGGGAGCGCGGCGGGCAGCAATCGAAATCGACCCTACGCTTCCGGCGGACTGCGGAGGGCGCGCGATCTGATACCCGAAGTAAGCGAAACTGGCCGCAGCCCGTGTTGGAACCGCCGCCGGTGAGCGGCCACCGCGGCGCTATCGCGCTATGGATTCCGCCGATGATTCACAGCACATTGACCCATCATGCTGACACCCCTCGAATGCCAGGCCGCGCGGGCGCGGCTTCAATGGACACGCGAAAAGCTCGCGCGAGAGGCCGGAGTCGGGGTCGACTTGGTCATCCAATTCGAACTGGATAAGGCCGTCGCGTCTCCGGCGTTGGCCGCAGCTCTAACGGGGGCTTTGGAGGCAGCGCAAACTATGCCGAGGCGGCCAAGCCTCTGAGATCCTGATCCCCCGGCACCAAGCGCTCGCTGAAATCAAGAAGCATCTCCGCCCAGGGCAACATTGATATCGATATAGCCCCTGATTTCGCGGCCCAGGGGGGTCAACTCGAAAAATCCGCCGTCGAAGCCGGGTGTGGCCAGGATAAGGCCTGAGCGTTGGGCACGAACCGCAATCGATCGCAATTCCAGCTCAGATGAGTATGTCGGCAGCACGGACCTAACGAACGCACCCCACAGTGCCGGTTCGCTCTTGTCCGGTCGCGGCGTCGAGTAGAAGTCTTTATCGAACACCATCAGTTGGCCGAGCAGGATGAGCTCATTCCTGCTGAGGGGAGCCAATATCTCGGCATATTTGATGAACTTGTCCGCCCATAACTCGTCCCGCGCGGCGAGCCCGACCATGGCTTGAGCCAATAGCCTAAGGTTTTCGTCCGCGGCCTGATCCCGCACGGCACGCTCATACCGGATCGCGGCGGCCGTGAATTGCTCGATATCCTTGAAGGCATCAGGCGACCCGGCGTGGGCAAACTCAATCTCAATGATTGCACGAGCCTTTTTGTACCGCTTCGCGAAATAGTCATGGATCGCTCCCGCGGCGGCCGCGGCAGCCCCTCCGGCAATCGGTCCCGCAGCCGTCCAACTCTCGGAAACGACACTATCGACGATCCCACCAATTACGTCCGGAAGCATGCTGACCTCATTAGCGCCGGATCCATTGCCCGCTGGTCCGGAACATGAACATGGGTCAAGCCGGCCGCCATGCTAGGGTCCGGCGTTCCCGTCCGGTCAATTTGTCTTGCTCGCGCGGCCTTTCCGGACGGCACGGGCCGCGGCTGACGCGGGGTTCTCGCATAGTCGGAACCGGGACATCTGTACCTTGAGCGGATAGGCCTTGGTGCTCGTACGAAGCCAACGTGTCAGCACCTCCTCGCTCAATCCGATCTCCCGCAGGATTAAGGCCTGGTAGTAGAAGGCTATGACATCGCTGCGCGCCCAAGTTTCATCGAGAAACGCGTCGTAGTCGCTTCGCCTGTGTCGCCCACCAAAGTGCGAAATGTCGTTCCGTAGCTTCGCGCAGCCTTTGGCAAAATCGCGGATTACTGCGGCGTCCTCACTAAAGGGCAGTGTCTTGATCAGTTCATCGAGGCGTTCTTCAAGCGACGGCTCCGCAGCGTGTTCGAGCTGACCTCGCAGCCATCGCCGATCATTCGATTTTTTCACATCGCCGATAATGCGTTCGATCTTTTCCGCGAGCTTTGTCGAGACGACATGTTCCGGGAACTTCTGTCGGTGGAAGGCCTCGATACCGACGACCAGGTTCAGAAATCTGTTCTCCAGATATTGCGGCTGGCCGCGGCGCGTGCCGAGAAAGAGATAAAACGCCGGCCCGAAGATCTCCCGCTTTGCTATCCACGCGCTGAAGACTTTCCCGAGGATTGGTTTGAGTTCCGGAAAGTCGATCCAGGCTTCGAATTGTTTCGGCGCCTCTTCCTTACCCTTGATCCGTCGGAAATAAAGATTGTAGCTCGCTTCAATGCCCGCGAGAGTCACCTCTGGAAACCCGAGAGAATAATTCGAATTAGTAAGAAGTGTTAAGAGATCCTGGAGGAGCTGATAGTGCTTTACCGTGTCTTTGAGGCTCAGCGGTTCAGTTGCCGCGTACTTTACAGACGCCGCTTGCCTGACCTCGATCTCTGTGCGCTTTCCTTCCCCCCAGGGAGAATATAGCTCATAGTTCACGCGGAGCGTACCACCGTCTAGCTTGTATGTGGGGTCTTCTTCTTTGCGATAGATCGCCGAGAAGCAGTTTTCCTCTCTCGAAAACTGTATCGCGGCCAGCCGGAGCCATTCCTCGAACCCGTTCAGCTCTACGGCAAGACTTGAGACCATCATCTGCGGCATCGACGACGATACGCCGGCACCGCCTACCAGCGAATACTCGGCCCGGAACGCCTCAAATGTTCCGTAGCTGCTGAATTTCATCGATGCCGAGCGCAGGTGGCCCAGGACCACATGCCGTCCGGTCTCGTTGAGCCGCCCTTGTATGGATACTGTTTCGGGAATCTGGTTGTTCGCGGACATGATGTCCTTGGACTGCGACGTATGCAGGAGCGCCTCGTGAAGCGTCAGCTTCGCCCTGCCTTCGTCATCGATCGCGAGCGTTCCAGTGACAGAATTTTCGGGGGCAAAATGACCGTCGGGCACCACTTCATGGTGCCACCAGAACCGCCCGTGTTCTTCCAGGATCATACGGTTTCAGCCTTATCGGATGAACGTAAAGCCAGATCATGCAAACACAAACTACTACCATGAGCGGGACTATCCCGTTCGTCCCATCGCGATGGTTGGTTAGGATCTGACGATGACCATTTTCTCGGCGGACGAACTTAATGCCCTGAGCGAAGATGACCGCAAGGCCGCGTTTGCCGGCGCCATGGGACGCATGTTCAGCGAATTGGCGAACACGCATGTCACCTGGATCTGGTGGACAAAGGATACCGATCCCCCGAACATCCTCGGCCACGGCACCGCGTTCGTCCTTGATCGCGGGAATGGTCCAATGCTTGTCACCGCAGCGCATGTTTACCGCCAGTATAAGGCGCATCAGCGCTCGCTCGGGCCGCTTTACTGTCAAGTCGGCAACGCCACGGTACGGGACCTCGCAGATTTGCTGTTCGATTGCGGCAATCTCCCCATCCCGCTTGACGAGCCGGCGCCAGACCCTGATATCGCCACATTCCGTATGACGCCAGCCGCTGTTTCGCGCGTTCAGAAGACGCCGATCCTGGCACTCGGAGACTGGGCATCGCCGCCCAGCCCAAATCAGGCCGTGATGTATGCCGGCTACCCTGGCCATGAGCGTATCTTTCAGGGCTCATGGGAGATCAATTTTGGCTTTCACACCGGATCGCTTGGCGTGAGGACGGTTACCGATCGCCAGATCACGATGCTGATCGAACGTCAGCATCTGGTCGATTGGACGGGAAACGGTGTGCCGCCCTCGGGCTACGGCTTGGGCGGTATCAGTGGCGCGCCTTTGCTCATCCCGGAATTCGGCGCGAACGGATGGTATTTCCGCCTCGGCGGCGTGATATCGGAAGCCCCTGAAGCACGGCCGCCTGAAGACGTCCTTTTCGATATGGAGCCGGCGGATCGTGCTGACTTTATCCTGCCCGACAGCAGGATCTCTACAGCGCTCTTAGGG
>CAZNNJ010000442.1:0-5233 GCA_964574305.1 uncultured Rhodospirillales bacterium
ACAGAGCCTTGCGATGCCGCCCGGGGCATTGGGGCGGCGGATCGGCGCCGGACCTCTAGTGCCGAGGGGTTCCAAGAGTCTTGAATCCGGGGATTTATCTTCTGAAAGTTTCTGAATACTCGGTTGGAGTTTAGGCTTTTCTACCGAGTTTCAGGTATTTCGACTGAGTTCTATTGTCATTGCGAGCAAAGCGAAGCAATCCAGGGGCCTTATCGACCGGTGTTGGGCTCGTGGCCCTGGATTGCTTCGTCGCTGCGCTCCTCGCAATGACGTTCAAAGCGCAGCTTCACGTCGGGCCGCCGTAGGCCTGCAGCAGGTGGTGGCGCAGGTCGCCGAACAGCGACATCTCCTCACGCCGCTCGGGGACGCCCCAGGTTCCGCGCCCCTGCTCGAACCTGTCGTTAAAGTGGCCGCGGATGATCGGCTGGATCGGCAAGTCTTCGCCGACCGACTGAAAGACGATGACGTAGGACTGGGTCTTGGCCCGGTTTGGCCCGTCTTCCTCGATGATCAGATTGGTGGTGACGTGCCGCGTGCGCGGCCTGCCGTCCGCATCTGGGAAGAAGCGGGTCCATTGGCGGAATATCTCGGCCATCTTGTTCTGCCCGGCGCGCGACCAGGGCTCGGCCTCGCCCGGCATATAGACGTCGGCATGGTCGAACAGCGCCCCCACCTCATCGATCTTGCCGCGGTCCAGGAGGTCGGCATAGCGGTGGATCAGGTTCTGGATCATGAAATAGTCGAGAGCGTCCATGGATGTGTTCTCCCCTGCCGGTTTGCCCGGCTTGCGCCGGCTGCCGGAAATCGCAATTGACTCGGCTCGGCGCTTACGTTGCGATCAGAGACAATAATCGAATTATCGGGGAAGCATCCATGCGCGTCGGAATCATCGGCGCCGGTCCGGGCGGCATCTGCGCCGGGATCAGGCTGAAGCAGAACGGTTACGGCGACTTCACCATCCTGGAGCAGGCAGCCGGCATCGGCGGCACGTGGTGGCACAATTTGTATCCCGGCTGCGCCTGCGACGTGCCCTCGCATCTCTATTCCTTCTCCTTCGCCACGCGGCAGGACTGGCCGCAGCCTTACGGCAACCAGCCGGAAGTGCGCGCCTACCTGGAGGACTGCGTCGACCGGTTCGGCATCCGGCCGCATATAAGGCTGAACACCAGGGTCGAGGCTGCCCGATGGCATGATGACCGGTCCGAATGGCAGGTGACGGCGGCGACCGGGGAGAGCTTCGCCTTCGACGTGCTGATCGGCGCGGTCGGGCTGTTCAACCTGCCGGTCACGCCGGACATTCCGGGCCTCGACCTCTTCGCCGGCACCAAATTCCATTCGGCGCGCTGGAACCACGATCACGACCTGACCGGCGAGGCGGTCGCCGTGATCGGCAGCGCCGCCAGCGCCACCCAGTTCATTCCCAGGATCGCGCCCGCCGCCGGCCGGCTGGATGTCTATCAGCGCACCCCCAACTGGGTCCGCCCGCGCGACGATGCTTACACGCTGGAGCAGCAGGCGCGTTTCCGCAGCGATCCGGCCGCCGCGGCGCAGGAACGGGAGACGATCTGGGGCTGGATCGACGCCATCCAGACGCTCGACGATCCGGCGACGCTCAAGGACTCCCGCGAAGTCTGCCTCAAGAACCTCGAGGCGGTGATCGACCCGGAAACCCGCCGCAAGCTGACGCCCGATTATCCGTTCGGCGGCAAGCGGCCGCTGATCTCGAACGATTTCTACCCGACCTTCAACCGGCCGAACGTCCAACTGATCACCGACCCGATCGCCAGGATCGCCTCCGACGCGGTGGTGACCGCCGACGGCACGGC
Source organism: uncultured Rhodospirillales bacterium (assembly GCA_964574305.1). Classification (GTDB taxonomy): domain Bacteria; phylum Pseudomonadota; class Alphaproteobacteria; order BOG-932; family Roseiterribacteraceae; genus BOG-932. The sequence continues at coordinate 1,827 of CAZNNJ010000442.1, forward strand.
GCGCAAGGTGGACACGATCATCCTGGCGACCGGCTTCGACACGATGCGGTTCCTGTCGGCCATCCCGGTCACCGGACGGAGCGGCCGGACGCTGCAGGATGCGTGGGCTGAGGCGCCCGAGGCCTATCTCGGCATCACCGTCTCAGGCTTTCCCAACCTGTTCATGCTTTATGGGCCCAACACCAATAACGGCTCGATCATCTTCCAGATCGAGTGCCAGGTGGATTATCTGCTGCGCCATATCAGACGCATGGACGAGCAGCGCCTCGCCTGGATCGACTTGAGACCCGAGGCGATGGCGGCCTACAACCGCACTCTCCAGCGCGAGCTGGAGGATGTCGCGGTGTGGAACAGCGGCGCCTGCCGCGACTATTACCGCCACCCTTCGGGCCGCATCGTCACCCAATGGCCCCACAGCATGGGCCGCTACCGCGAGGCCACCAGCGTGGCGGACGAGGCGGCGTATGAGGCAGTACGGGGGTGACCGTGCCAGTGCTTGCCTGGTCGTCTCTATTCATGCATTGTTCATTAAAATAAAGAACAAACAGAAAATATCTCTGTATACGTGATATCTTGCTATTCTGCGGGCGGCCACGCGATTCGGGGGCACGGTGGGTAAAGTCAGCACATTTCGCGCCATTCAATCCCAACCGGTCGGTCCCGTTGATTCAGCATTGGAATTGCTGCGTTTGGAGCTTGGCCGCCTGCGTCTGGCCGCCCGGGCCTGGGCGGAGGGAATTGCCGATCATCGGCGCGCGGACTGTGCGGCCAAATTTACGCAACGGGCCCTGGAGGCGTTGGCGCTCAAGGTTGCGCCGACATATAAGCTTGAGGCCGTTTTTGGGGCGTCGAAAGTGCGCCTCGATCACGCCGCGGTTCAGCTTGCCGATTCGATTGGGGCGAACGCCGCGGATCTTCCGCGCGTCGAAGCTCTCCATCTCGTGACGAGCTTTTATCCGGCGCTGTTGCCGACGAGTCTGCGTGGCGCTCTCGGAGCATTCTATACGCCGCCGGCATTGACCTCCCGGCTGCTCGATCAGGCACACGAACACGGTGTCGACTGGCTTTCCACGCGCGTTCTCGATCCGGCTGCCGGTGGAGGCGCTTTCCTGATCCAGGTGGCGCAACGCATGCGGCATGCGATGTGTGCGCTCGACCCGGCGGTTGTGCTGACGCGGATCGGGTTGTGCCTTCTGGGGTTGGAGCTGGACCGGAACGCAGCCACCCTGGCGCAGATCGCGCTCGAAATCCTCCTGTCCGATCTGTCGACGGCCAGCGGGATGCCGGTCCCGCCGCTGATTCATGTCTGCGATACACTTGAGGAGACGCCTCGGGCGACATTCGACCTCGTTGTCGGTAACCCGCCCTATGGCCGGACCGCGCTGTCCGCCGAGCAGCGTCAGCGATTTGCGCGCGGCCTCTACGGTCACGCGAATCTTTACGGTGTCTTCACGGACATCGCGTTGCGCTGGACCAAGCCGGATGGGCTGATTGCCTATCTGACCCCGACGAGCTTTCTGGCCGGCCAATATTATTCTGCGCTGCGCGGGCTCCTGGCGCGAGAAGCACCGCCTGTCGCAATCGACTTCGTCCATGCAAGGCGCGGTGTTTTCGAGGATGTCCTGCAGGAAACGCTGCTGGCGATCTATCGCAAAGGCGGAGGCAGCCAACGCGCGCAAATTCACTATCTGCACGTGGTCAGCGAAAATACAGCCAACGTAACGCGGAACGGCACGATCGGGCTTCCGTCGGATGCAACGAATCCATGGCTGGCGCCACGCGAACCGGAACATAGCAGGCTCATTGCCGGTATCGAGACGATGACCGGCAGGCTGTCGGATTGGGGTTATTCAGTGTCGACCGGGCCACTGGTCTGGAATCGGTTCAAGTCACAGCTGCGGAACAAGGCCGTCGGGAAAAAGGTGCGCCCGCTGATTTGGGCGGAGGCGGTGACCGCCGACGGAAATTTCGTTTTCCGCGCCCAGAAGAAAAATCATGCACCCTTTTTCGCGCTTGGGGCCGGGGACGACTGGCTGCTCGTCGAGGAGCCTTGCGTTCTGGTTCAACGGACGACCGCCAAGGAACAGTCGCGTCGCCTGATCGCCGCCGAGCTTCCGGCGTCGTTCATCGAGGAGAACAGGGGCGTCGTTGTCGAGAACCATCTCAACATGGTCCGTGCCGTCGGGCACGCTAAGGTCGACCCGGCGATCGTTGCGGCGCTGCTGAACAGCCGTGTGGTCGATCAGGTCTTTCGCTGCATGAGCGGCAGTGTCGCGGTCTCGGCGTTCGAACTGGAAGCGCTTCCGCTTCCACGGCCGGAGGATCTCGATCAACTAAGGAAACTGGTCGCCGGCCAAGCCGAGCGTTCTTTGATTGACGCGGAATGCGATCGCCTCTATGGCGCGTGCGATGTCAGTACTGCCACCCTACGTTACGCGTGAAGTCGTCTCCGAACGCCTTCCACTGATCTTCCCGGAAGGTACCCCAAATCGGAATTACTGCACCCGCGAATTGGCAGCGAGTACGGTTTTCGCTGGACTGTATATCGGCGCAGTAGAGGGGGCTGGCAGATACCTTGGTCCCGTCCATGTCTACAGGATGACGGTCGAGCAATCGGCTTTGACGAGTGACGAGGCGCGCGAGAGCTACGCTGCGGCGGTTTTGCGACGGAACGGTCAGATTTCCGGCGTGCGCTGGTATGCCGACAACACACGAGAGCCCATCCGGGACGAAACTCTTCGAGACGGGCTCGTCGCCATCGGTGCCGTAACGCGCCGTGAGGATTTGCCGACGACGTCTGGGGCGCCGCGTTATGCGCTGAAAGCCGATTTCGCTGCGCTTTTCGATAGGGATTTGAGCGGTGAGGCTTTGGAAAGCGCAATCGCTTCCTTCCAAGCCGTGCATCTCAGTAAAAGCGCGCTGGCACGTGTGACGATCATGCGTGCGGGCGCCTCGGCCAATGCTGCCGGGGTTCTCGTGACCTTCCCAAATGGTGAGACGCGGCAACTCGCACCCGGACCAAGCTCCTTCATTACTCAGAGCGTGATCGAGGTTTTCGCGAAGCGCTTTCTCGAAATTCCGACGGTCGTCTGGCTGAGCGAAAGCGGCAACAAAGTCGTGGTTCGGGACGAAAGTATCGCCAACGCAATTGGTCTCAGGATCGAAGCGGATAAGAACCTCCCGGACCTGATACTGGTCGATCTCGGACCGAAAGAACCGCTGATCGTCTTCGTCGAGGTTGTCGCGACGGATGGGGCAGTCACCGAGCGTCGTAAAGGAGCGATCTACTCGCTTACCGATGACGCTGGCTTCGACCGCAAGCAGATCGCGTTCCTGACCGCCTATCAGGACCGGGAGTCGGCAGGGTTCAAGAAGACCGTGGCGCAGCTGGCCTGGGGCACGTTCGC
>CAZNNJ010000443.1:0-5230 GCA_964574305.1 uncultured Rhodospirillales bacterium
TCATCGACAAACTTCTTGCTGCCTTCATTGACAGCGGTCATGAGCTTGTTCGTCGTGTCGACCACGATGCTCTGGTCTTGCTTGGCCTCACTGGACATGCATTCGGCATAGACCTTGGCCTTGTCCTGCCAGGCTTGGAAATCCTTGGCGCTCTTGGTGTAGGACTTCTGGCTGGCGCCATCCATCACGGGGGCGGGACCGGGATCGGCGCCGCATCCCGTCGGCGTCCAGACGCCGTTCTGGAGCGTGCCGGCCTGCGCGGCGGCGGCCGACAGCGTCGCAAAAGCGGCGGCGGCGAAAATACGAGTCAGCATGCGAAACCTCCGAATTTGATTTTTGGCATCTTTGGCGGATTGATTGACGCAAGTCCACCCTCCACTGAAGATGGGCCTCCACTGAAGATGGCCCGCCACCGAGGATCGGCCTCGGGCGGCGGAACCCCGCCCCGTTGCACAGGGTTTCACATCATGGAATGTGGAACCATTGGTTTGAGAATAAGCCCTGGCCGCACCGGCAGGTTCCACAGCACGTAACGTAAGGACATGTGTCATGCACGCCTTTGATGTCATCCGCTCCGCCGCGCTACGGCTGGCGCCGATGTCGGCTGTCGCACTGGTTGCGGTGGCCGCCTTTGCGCCGAAAGCGCCGGCGGACATGAATTATCCCGGCCCGGTCGCGCGTTGGCTGGAACAGGCACGGCAGGATTGCCCGGCGGGCTTCGCCGCCCACGACCCGATCGAGATGCTGAGCCTGACCGGCGACGGCCGGCCCGGCTTCATCGCCGACCCGCACCGCCTGACCTGCGCCGGTGAACCGCATCTCTTCATCGGCGACGGCCCGGCCTCGATCGAGCTGTTCGTGACCCTGCCGTCGGGCGAGGTCGTCCATACCGGCGGTGTGCGCGCGTTGAGCTATCAGGTGGTTCCGAGCCCGCAAGGCGGCCCGCCGACGCTGAATTTCCAGACCCACGATCTGGGCCAGCCGGCCGGCTCTGTCGATTCCTACCGCTGGGATGGGCGCAACTTCGCCGTGCAGAACCGCAGCTCGATGGCCTATCCGCCGATCGACGGCCCGGACCGCGAATATCAGTAAGCTGAAAGTTAAGGAGAAGCGGCCTTTTTTCGCGGGCAGGACGTGCCCGGCGGCCTTGAATCGCGGTTGGGGGACGCGGATAGTTTCCCCGAATCGATCAGGAGCCGCCCATGGCCGAAGACCATAATCATCATCCCAACGAGCAGCTTCTCCACCTCGTATTCGGCGGAGAGCTGAAAAAAGGATCGACCAGCGAATTCGTCGACCCCGCAAAACTCCACGTCGTCGGCATCTATCCGAGCTATGCCGAGGCGCGGAAGGCCTGGCAGTCTGTGGCGCGGGCGACGATCGACGACGCCTCGGTCCGCTATTTCGTCGTCCATCTCCACCGGCTGATGGAGCCGCACGCGCATTAGTGTCCGGCGATCTCGGTCGCCTGATAGAGGACCTGCCGCCAGCTGTCGCCGTGGGGCGCCCAGACCTGGGTGCCGAAGGCAGCCATGGTGCGGACGGCACCGGTCGGCTTGATCCGCACCGTATGTGTCATCGGCCCGGTGACGACGGCGGTGTCGCCGTAGAAACGGACCGTCATCGGTCCGCGTTCGATCGCCTCGAATCCGCAGAAATCGGCGATCATCTTCAGATACTGAGCCTTGGTATCGGCGTTGCCGGCGGCATGGACATGGACGAGATCGTCCGCCAGCAGCCGGTCGAGCGCGGCGAAATCCTCGGCGATCATGGCGGCCCGCCGCGCCTCGTCCAGCGCGATGATCTTGGGAATGCGCGGATCGGCGGTCGCCATGCTGTTTCCCCTTCAAGCCGCTCGACGGCGGCCAGCTTAAGCTGCTTTGATATAAAAGATAACTAAGCCGCCCGCCAATGAGCGCGCAAATGAGGCGGCGCAGCGGGGTGGAACGCACGGCATGAGCATCGACACGACCGAACGCGAGCTGCCGCAGGCACGGTCCGCGCAAGTCAGCGGCGTGCGCGATGCCGTCGGGCTGTTCGTCATCCTGTCCAGCATCTCCTTCAACATGCTGCTGGCGGTCGCGCTGCTGCCGGTGATGACGAAGATGGCGGTCTCGTTCGGCGACGGCCAGCAGGGGCAGCTTGTCGCGCAAACGCTGGAGACCATGTCGAATATTGGCGTCCTTGTCGGCGGACCGATCATCGGCTGGATCGCCGACCGGACCGGGCGCGCCAACGTGCTGTTCTTTTCGCTTGCCCTCTACGGCGTGGCCGGCTCGGCCGGCCTGGTGGTGGGCTATCCGCCTGTCCTGCTGGCGTCGCGGCTGCTGCAGGGTTTCGGCGCCGCCGGCATCGGCGTGTCGACCTATTCGCTGGTCAGCGAGCGGTTCGAAGGCGCGGCACGATCGAAGGTCATGGGCTATCAGCAGGCCTTCGTCTCGCTGATGGGATTCGTCGCGCTGCCGGCATCCGGGAATCTGGGCGACAGATTCGGCTGGCACGCCCCATTCGGGCTTTTCTTGAGCGCCCTCATCACGCTGCCGATCGCACTTGCGACCGTGCCGCGCGGCGGCGCCATCGCCCCCCGTGCCGCGTCCGGGGGCGGTTCGCTGAAGGCGCTGATTCCGATCTATGTCCTGATCGTGCCGCTCTTCATCGTCGCCAACATGGGCAACCTGCACATCCCCTTCGTGCTGGCGGGCGACGGGCTGACGGGGTCGGCGGCGCAGTCCTACATCATGATGGCGAGCCCGATCGCCTATCTGGTCGGCGGGCTGCTCTATGGCTGGGTGACGACTCCGCTGGGGCCGCGGCGGATGCTGTGCCTGATCCTTGCGATCATGGCCGGAAGCGGGCTAGCCGTCGGCCTGTCGCACGGCGTGCTGCCGACGGCGGCCGGCGTCGCGCTGGGCGGCCTGGCGAGCGGCTTCCTGGTGCCCTTCACCACCAATCTGATCGCAAACCGTGCCGCGCCCGAGGCCCGCGCGCGGGCGCTGGGCTTCATGTATATGGCGAACTATATCGGCGGCTTCCTCAATCCCTGGATCACGACGCCGATCCGCACCGCGCTGGGCAACCACGAGATCTTCCTGGCGATCGGCATTCTGCTGGCCGTCATCGCCCTGGCGCAGAGCCTGACGCGCCGGTCTGTCGTCAATGCCTAGGGTCCGGGGGCTTAAAGCATCATCGCGCCGCCGCTGACGATCAGCGTCTGGCCGCTCATGAAGCGGCTGCCCGGCCCGATCAGGAAATTGAGCGCCCGGCCGATATCGCGCTCAGGGTCGCCCATGCGACGGAGCGCGGCGCGCTTGATCATGTGCGGGCGCATGTGCGGCTCGCGCTCCAGATAGGCGGCGAGCGCCGGCGTCACCGCCGAAGGCGAGACGGCATTGACCCGGACGCCGAGCGGCCCCCATTCGCGCGCCAGGCTTTTGGCCAAAGCGCGTTGCGCGCCTTTCACGGTCGAATAGACTGGGAGCGTGGCGGTGCCGTCGATCCCCGCGGGTGAGGTCAGCAGGACCATCGTGCCCTGGGTTTCGACCAGCGCCGGCAGGACCTCCCGCGCGGCGAAGAAGATCGGTCGCAGCCCCACCGCGACCGGCCCGTCCCAGTCGGCGTCGGCTATCGCCTCGACCGATCGCGCCCCGGCGCCCACGTCGTTGGCATTGTGAACGAAGGCGTCGAGCCGGCCGAACTCGGCGCGGGCGACCGATATCGCCGCGGCGATATCCGGGCGTCGGCGCACGTCGCAGGCGCAGGCGACGGCACGGCCGCCGCGGGCACGGATCTCACCGGCAACGGTCTCGGCGGCGTCCAGCTCCAGCGCGCTGACCGTCACGCCGGCACCGGCCACACCGGCGGCAAGCGCGAGGCCACTCCCGAGCCCCTCCCACGCGCCGGTGATCAATACCGAATATCCGGTCAGCATTCCGGTTCCTCTCCCCTTCCCCCTGCGTCCATTCGACCTATCTATGTCGCGCGCTAGGCGTGAACCTTATCACATGGCAAAACGTTGAAAATCGCGAAGGGGGTTGGAGCTTGCGCAGCCACCCCACTATGATCTTTGTAAGCTAAAGAGGGGTCAGGGCAATGAGCGGACGTGTTGCGATCGTGACGGGTGGGACGCGCGGTATCGGGGCGGCGATTTCCGTCAGCCTGCGCGATGCCGGATACAAGGTCGCGGCCGGCTATGGCGGCGACGCAGCCAAGGCCCAGGCCTTCACCGAGGAGACCGGAATCCCCACCTGGAAATGGGATGTCGGCGACTTCAACGCCTGCAGGACGGCAGTGCATGAGATCGAGCAGGCGCTGGGCCCAGTCGACGTGCTGGTGAACAATGCCGGCATCACCCGCGATGCGACCATGCACAAGATGGCCCACGATCAGTGGATCGAGGTCATCCGCACCAATCTCAGCTCCTGCTTCAACATGTCGAACGCGGTGTTCGACGGGATGCGGGCGCGGGGCTTCGGCCGGATCGTCAATATCGGCTCGGTCAACGGGCAGATGGGGCAATACGGCCAGGTGAACTATGCCGCCGCCAAGTCGGGCATCCACGGCTTCACCAAGGCGCTGGCGCAGGAAGGCGCGGCCAAGGGCATCACCGTCAACGCCATCGCGCCCGGCTACATCGACACCGACATGGTCTCGGCGGTGCCGGCGCCTGTGCTGGAAAAAATCGTGGCCAAGATCCCGGTCGGACGGCTCGGCAAGGCCGATGAGATCGCGCGCGGCGTGCTGTTCCTGATCGCCGACGACGCGGGCTTCATCACCGGCTCGACGCTGTCGATCAACGGCGGCCAGCATATGTACTGAGCCATGAGCGTGAGTGAGAGAAAGTCCCCGGTCTGGGACGCCAATCTTTATCTGAAGTTCTCGGATGCGCGCATGCAGCCGGCGCTCGACCTGATGGGTCGACTCGATCCGGCCAATGCCGCGCGCGCGGGGCACGCGATCTACGATCTGGGCTGCGGCGCGGGCAACATTGCGCGCATCCTGGCACAGCGCTTTCCCGAGGCACCGGTGGTCGGCATCGATTCGTCGGAGGAGATGCTCGTCAAGGCGCGCGCCGAGACGACCGACTCGCGCGTCGGCTTCGCACGCCTCACTTTTGAGAAGGGCGATCTCAGGCAATTCAAGCCCGGCCTGCCGCCATCGATCCTTTACAGCAATGCGGCCTACCAGTGGGTGGTGGGTCACATCGAGCTTTTCCCTGGCATGCTGAAGCAGC